>DWUW01000137.1 GCA_019120525.1 Candidatus Eisenbergiella stercorigallinarum
GGCAAAAACCACCCTTTTCCAGATCCTGATGGGCGAGATGGAGCCGGATGAAGGGACCTATAAATGGGGCGTGACCACCTCCCAGGCCTACTTCCCCAAGGACAGCACGAAGGAATTCGACAACGACCTGACCATCGCGGACTGGCTGATGGGCTATTCTCCCGTAAAGGACATCACCTATGTACGCGGCTTCCTGGGCAGGATGCTGTTCGCGGGCGAGGACGGCGTGAAGAAGGTGCGCGTCCTTTCCGGAGGGGAGAAGGTACGGTGCCTCCTTTCCAAGATGATGATCTCCGGCGCCAACTGCCTGGTGCTCGACGAGCCCACCAACCATCTGGATATGGAATCCATTACGGCGCTTAACAACGGCCTGATCAAATACCCCGGCGTGGCCCTCTTCTCCTGCCGCGACCATCAGTTCGTGCAGACCACGGCAAACCGGATCATGGAGATCCTGCCCGACGGGACGCTGATCGACAAGATCACCACCTACGACGAGTATCTGGCAAGCGACGCGATGGCGAGAAAGCGCACCGTCTACACCGCGAACCGGGAGGACGACGAAGACTGAAAGCGGCCGGATACCGCGTACGCTTCCGGGAACCAATGAAACGCATGAAGACTGTAAGGGAATCCGGCGGGAATTCTTCCGCCGGATTCCGGAATGGAGGACAGCCTGTGAAAACCGTCGACCTTCACGTTCATTCCTGCCGCTCTGACGGCACTCTGACCCCTTCTGAGCTGGTGGACCTGGCTCTTCGGAAGGGGCTTTCCGCGTTCGCCCTGACGGACCACGATACCACGGCAGGTCTGGACGAGGCCGTCCGCTGCGCCGCCGGACGGGATATCGAGGTGATACCCGGCATTGAATTTTCCACAGAATATAAAGGAAGGGATATCCATATCCTCGGCCTTTCCATCGACTGGCATTCTCCCGCCTTTGAAGAAAGGATCCGGGCCTTTGTGGATTCCCGCATCGAGCGCAACCGGACGATGTGCGGAAATCTCGCGGAAGCCGGCATCGATATTACCTATGAAAAGCTCCTTGCCGCTTTCCCGGACGCTGTCGTTACCCGGGCGCACTATGCCAGATACCTGCTGGAACACGGATATGTAAAAAGCCTCCCGGAGGCCTTTGAACGCTATGTGGGCGACCATACCCCCTACTATGTCCCGCGGCAGAAGGTTACTCCGGCCCAGGCTGTGGAGCTGATCCTGCAGGCGAAGGGACTTCCCATCCTGGCCCATCCTACTTTGTATCATATGGGAAAGGACGCGCTTCAGGCCCTGGTTTCCCTTCTGAAGGAAGCCGGGCTTGTCGGTATAGAGGCCGTCTATTCCACCTACAGCGCCGGGGAAGAAAGGGAAATGCGTCAGCTTGCCGCGAGAAACGGCCTTCTCATCAGCGGAGGCTCTGATTTCCACGGTTCCAACAAGCCCGGCCTGGAGCTTGCGACCGGCTATCACGGAAAACTTGCCATCCCTTATGATATCTGGGAACGCCTGAAGGCAAAATGGCAGGAGCTGTACGGAGCCAAAGAGGACTGATTGAAAAATATGACAGATAAAAAACAGACAATGACGAAAATCCTGTTCAGCGACATGGATGGGACGCTTTTGAAAAACGACAGCACGGTCTCTGAAAAAACGAAGCGGGTGCTGGACCGTATGGCCGCGGCCGGACACCGCCTGGTGCTCACCTCCGGCCGGCCTTTGGACAGTATGCTGGAGGTCATGGAACAGGCCGGCCTGTTCTATCCGGATACCATTCTCATCGCCTATAATGGAAGCCTCATCTGGGACTGTACGGCGCATGTCCCCCTGTTCTCCTTCACCGTCCCGCTGGATATCTGCCGGGAAATCGCCGAAGCCGCAAAGCGGCACGGCATTCATTATCAGACCTATACCGAGCATGAGATCGTCTGTGAACGGGAGGACGATGAGATCCGATATTACCGCAGGCGTATCCATCTTCCCCTGCTCCTTTCCCCGGATCCCGTCTCCGCCCTATCCGCTCCCCCCTGGAAAATGCACGCCATCCACCTGACGGACCACGCTAAACTGGCGGCGTTAAAGGAGGAGGTGGAGGAACGCTTCGGCGGACAGGTCATCGCGCAGTTTTCCAACAGCCAATATCTGGAATTCTACAGCAGCCTGGCCGGCAAGGGAAATGCCATCCTGCAGGTATGCCGCTATTTCGGCGTTCCTGTGGAAAACAGCTTTTCCGCCGGGGACGCGCCAAACGACATTTCCATGCTGCAGGCTGCGGGCTGCGGGATCGCCATGAAAAATGCGGACCCCGAAGTAAAGGAGTCCGCAGATCATATCACGCGGTACGACAACGAACACGACGGGCTGGCCGACGCCATCGAAACGCTCATTCTGGGCGAAGGCTGACCCCTTTCCCATCTTCCCGCGCCTTTCCCGTCAGGCTTCTTCTCAGCCGGTCATAGAGGAGCTTTCCCCCGATCGGAAGCCCCGTCATCATGCCAAGGTACACCGCCGTTTTGAGGACCGACTTTTCCATCAGGAACGGAAGCAGCACGGGAAGCCAGTCCAGGATCAGCATGTGGTACAGGAAAATATAAAGCGTATATCTTCCCAGCCAGGCAAGGACGGAAAGCATGCGGTCGACAACAGCGCTGTTTTGGAGCGCGCCAAGGCTGCACCAGGAAAACAGGAAGAAAAGGACCGAAAGGGAATAAACCGTTATGGTGATTCCGGGCGGATTCACCCGCAGCAGCCATCCGGACAGGCTTTCGTCCAAAGAAAGCCTGTCCGTCAGCAGAAAAGCGGCTGAACCCGCAAGAATAACCGTGGAAACGGCAGCGCAGACA
The DNA here is from genome assembly GCA_019120525.1 of Candidatus Eisenbergiella stercorigallinarum. Lineage (GTDB taxonomy): Bacteria > Bacillota > Clostridia > Lachnospirales > Lachnospiraceae > Eisenbergiella > Eisenbergiella stercorigallinarum. The sequence goes on from DWUW01000137.1 coordinate 2,838, forward strand.
GCAGCCCTGTTCCGATATCGGATCTCAACCCCCATATCCGCCGCAAGCATCCCCATCACGAACAGAAGCAGGAAGGAACCTCCCAACAGGTAATTTCCCCCGCCGTAGGTCTGCAGCGCTGCCGTGTGCTTCACGCTGAAGACCGAAGCGATAAGCGCTGCAGCCAGAAACAGCAGCCTGCGCAGCGCGCAGAACCTCCCGCCCCGGCAGCTGAGCGTCAGAAGGTAGAGCAAAGGGGCAACGGCGATGAGCTGCAGATAAACCAGCACAAAGTAGAACTGCCCTTCCAGGTTAAAATTCAGCGCCCACAGCACATACGGCCCCAGGCTCAGCTGATAGCCGCACCGGAAGAACTGGCAGACGGCCACCGCGGCCAGGTAGGGCACAAGGATCCGCCACAGCCTCCTGCAGACCCAGCGGGACAGGGATTCCTGCTCCCCCCTCCTCTCCAGGGAA
>DWUW01000138.1 GCA_019120525.1 Candidatus Eisenbergiella stercorigallinarum
TTCATATTCTCCCTTTTCTCAGTCTATTTGGGGCCGCCGCGCCTTAAGTATGGCAGCCCGGAATGATGCCTGTCCACATGATCCGTCAGACTACCTCCACAACCACATCCCTCTCCGCAATATACCGGTACAGCTTCCCGGACAGCCAGTCCTTTTCTCTCTGCTCCACCCTTGCCATCTCTGCCGTCCTCTCCTTCAGGAATTCCTCATCGGTTTTGTCCCCGGCCGGAAGGATCAGCATGCCGTTGATGCTGGCCGGGAGGAGATACAGATCTTCCTTTTCCCGTCTGGCCAAAGAGTACAGCACACCCGGGTACAGGATGCAGGCAGCCCCGTAACAGTGCGTGGAATTCGTCAGCAGGAACATCCTCTGCGGAAGGTGGCGGCTGGACTCCATCTCTTTCTCGAATCTTTGAATGGCCGCATCGACCTTCTTCCGGATTTCCTCCGGCTCTTCTCCCGCGTTTTCAAAAGCATCCGTCAGGGTTATCTCCAGAAGCTGCGGAACAGAAATCACCATAACCTTCTCTTTCTTTGCATTTTCCTCCGCCAGTTCAAACAGGGAACGGGAATCCATGTGCCACAGCTTTGCCAGGGCATTCGGGATCAGCACCGTTGCAAACGGCTGTCCGTCCCTGTAAACCGTATAGTACAGGACAACCGCCAAATCGAGAAAACGTCTGTGGACCAAACCACCCAGGCGCTGTCTGTTCGCTTCATAATTGATCAGGCCATAATGGATATTTTCCCTGGCTTCCTCAAAGGGAAGGACAAGCCCAACCAGATCATTGTCCGTACATTCCGGATATGCGATCTCATTTTTGACCCGTTCCATCACATCCTCCATGTTCCGGTTCTGTTCCAGATAATATTGGTAATAATTCCTGACATTGAGGATCGGAAGCATCCGGTCCTTAATTCCCATCATATAAAGCCCTTCATAGTGGTTTCCATTGTTTTTCCTGACATCGGAATATTCTACCACCACCTCCGGCCCAAGGAATTCCTGTATCCTCTTTTTCAGCTTTTCCCGGAATCTTTCGTAATTTGTCATTTTCCTGCTCTCCTATTCTGACCGGCCTCCCATATCATCGGCCAGCACCTTTGCTACCACTGCCAAAATACCAACAATCAAATCCACAACAATTCTGTGCATACATACTCCTGTGCGTTTTTATGTACAATCTGTCAGGCTGCTTTGGAACGGGAACGTTTCAGGCTTTTCATCGCCTTTTCGTAAATTTCCGGGGTGAGCTGTCCGATATCGGAAAGCCCGTAGCGTTCCAGTACGGTGTCAAGCTCCACTCCCGTCCGGTTCAGTTCCTTTTCCAGACGGTCAAAATCTTCCGGGACGAGATAAGTTGGCTTTTTGCCCGCAGCCCCGTTTTTCCGGAAAACCACTTCCCCGGAAGCGTTCACGATCTCCAGGGAAACGATTTCCCGGTTTGCGTTATAGCCAATGGAGTTCACTTCAAAGCGGTCTGTGGTAACGTACTTTTCACCCTTCTTCTGGATTTTCATGCTGCCCGCCGGAATCCAGATAAAGGGCGCTGTGTACAGCTCCCTTCCGATCCCCCAATTGACGCAGGCCCGTTTGAAGCTGTCGGACGCCTGGCCCTTTTCCTTTTCCGTAAAGCTGACCGTCCCCACATCCTGTTTGGCGATCCACTGGTTTTTCTGCACGTCCCAGACCTCCACTGTACAATACAGGTTCCCGTCTATGATCTGGTGGGTGCGCTTCCAGCCAAAGGGGGTAAATGTCTCATCCAGAATCTTCTGGTCAGCCCGCGCATCTTTATATAAAAGCAGGCTCGCTCCCCGTTCATTGATCATTGCGACCCGGCATTCGATCTCATCCGCCCGCAAAAGCCGTATCATGGATTCCATTTCGTCCTCCTCTCACGCCACGGTCAGGCGGCGGTACTGTTTCTTCGTCAGGTATGCTTCATACAGCGTCCGGTTCTCCTTCTCCAGCCTCTTTTTATCAAAGCCCGTTGAAGTGACCTGCTTCCATGTCACCCTGTATTCCCCGATCACACCGCTCTCATTGTTCTTCAGGTAATTTTTCAGCTGGTTGGAAACCGCATCCTTTTTATCCTGCAGCTCGCTTAACTGGCCGGAAAGCTCCTCATATCTGCGGCACAGCCCCAGCGCTTCCTCCGGCAGGAGGATGGTATTCCCGTTGGAAGAAGCGTATTTTTCATTCAGGAAATCTGTGGTGGCTTCGGAGCCATCGGGAACCGGCTCTATTCCCGCAAGCACATTCTCCTCCCAGAAAGCCTTTTCCATCGCTATGATCTCCGCGATCTTCTGCTCATCCCTGGGGACAACCTTCCAGTAAAAACGGTTGCCTCCTACCAACGCTGCCAGATAGGTTTTCTCCGCGCCCGTCACCGCCATGTAGTGTTGTACCTGCAGAATATATTCCTCCGGTACGCCCCTCTCCCAGATCTCCTGTTTATAGGCTGAAGCAGTCTTAGCTTCAAAAAGGTTCATTTTTCCGTTTTCATAGATCACGCCGTCCAGGTCAGCCAGCATGAAGGGGTATTCCCCGCTCTGCAGCAGCGCCCTCTTCGCCCGCACCTTCAGCCCTGTCCTTTTGGAAAACTCCCTTTTTACCACAGGCTCCAGTACATTCCCAAAGTGGGTATGATCATTCTCCGTTTCTTCCGGTTCCACCTGTCCTGTCTTTTCCAGCCAGAGCTGAAAAATGGAACGGAAAGGATTGATCCCGGCGATCACGGAAACGTCCGAACCGCCGATCCCTTTTGTCCGCCAGCGGAGCCATTCCTCCCTGTCCATTCCTGCTGTTTTCACCAATATTCTCATATTTTTTCCTCCAAAAAGGCGAAAAATGGCGGCAGGCCTGTTTCGTAGCCTGCCGCCGTCGCTTTTTACCTGTTATGCCGCGCATATCATGTCATATGCCCTGTCGATCAGCGCATTCCCTTCCATTGTCCTTCCAAATAAATTCTCTCTGTAGTTTTTGGTCTCCCGAAGCGGCTTCGCATGGGTGGCGAAATCAGAAACCGCATTGATGAAACGGTATCCGCTCTTCTCCATGCCCTTCAGGTCCGGTGCGTCAAAATACCGGGTTTTCAGATCCTCCTTCATCCGGGAAATATTCTTCTGCTGTACTGCCGTCATGTTTTCCATGTCCGGGAACAGGCAGTTGATATAATCCAGGACCTGCCTGTCCGTCACCTTCGTCCTGTTCAGGCGTTCAAAGGCTTTTCCAAGCTCCGCCATGTAATTGTCCGCATAAAGGAGCGACCTTCTGGCATCCAGCTTCTTTCCTGCCAGTTCCCCGGTATGGATCGTTGACCAGCTCCTTTTCGCCGTTTCCAACGCCAGGTTCAGGGTATTGTTGCATACCACCCGCACCGGCGTCATGGCCGCCTTGATCGCCCCGCTGCCGTCATGGGAATTGGAGAATACCAGATAGGGAGCGATCTCGTCCCCGGAAATGATGTAGCGCTGCGGGAGCCTTGCCAGGAGCCAGACCTTCTTTCCTTCCTGCAGGGAGCCAGCCGTCTCATAGGTCACGCCCTCTCCCAGAAGGGAATCCGTAAAGGCAAATGCCTCCTCATTCTGCACCACCCGGTACTTGTCCGTCACCACGCCAAGCACCCTTCCATCCGTACTGCGTATATTGGCCAGATAGCCTTTCAGCAGAATCCCCTGGATGGTCTGGACCGGCTGCTGGAGCACCTTCCAGTCAAGCCCGGCAAGGGAAAGCGCTTCCTTTGAGGTGGGCGCTTCCGCCACCATGGTGCCAAGGCCGTGCCAGGGCTTCTGCCTTGTGTAGAACATTGTTTCAACGTTTGCTGCCATAATGCTTCCTCCTTGAAAAATAAATGGATTGGTTTATTGTTTCAAGGATATTGTATATAATTGAAATGGCGGAGTTTTACAGGATCAGCTGCCTCCTGAACCAGCCCTTTCTTTTCCACTGTCTGGCCGGTTATCCCACCTCATCAAAGTTCAGTTCCTCTGTTTTCCGGTAATATCCCTCCAGATAGCGGAAATCATAATAGTCCTCCGTTTCCATCTGTTCCAGCGCCACCGTCATCCCGTATGGTTCAAATTCCACGCGGATCACGGCCAGCCCGGTATCGTCCATGGCGCGGTATACATTTTCCTCCACTTCATTCAGGATACCAGAAAATTCGGCCAGATACCTGTCCCCGTAAGACATGGCCGTCAGGCTGATGTAGTCCCTTCCATCATCTGTATACACGCCCACATCCGCGTATAACGTGGCATCCACACCGTTATCGGCATAATAACTGCCATAGATAGAAAATTCTTCTGCGTCTTCTTCTATGCCCTTCTCTGTGCTGTTGCCGGTTTCAGCCTCTTGAGCGGCTGCGTCCTGTCCTGTCATTCCATCTTCTTCGGATTCCGGGGCAGTTTCCGCTGTCACGGAAGCCTCTTTCCCGTCGGACGGTTCCGTATCCGCCGGTTCTGCTGCCGGATATTCTCCCGTGCCAGCTTCCGGTTCGCCGCCATCTGAAGCGCTGTCCGTTTCCGCTTCTGCCAGAGAATCCGTAAGCATGTTATTGGTATAGGAATCGATCAGCTCTGCGGCGCTCAGGTCAATAAGCTCCGGATCTCCTGCCGCTTCATAGAGTCCGCTCCTGTCTCCCTTATAATCCGCCGAAGCCCCGTACAGTACAGCCGTACCGGAAACCTGATCCAGCCTGTTTTGCACAAGCTCCTGCAGCACCGGAATCCTCTCTTCACCCGTCGAATCCGCACCGGCCTGCTCCGTCACATACCAGTTCATATAATAAAAATTCAGCCAATACGCGATTTCCGTCGGTTCCATATCTTCCAGATCCTTCCCGCCCATATCGGCCACTTTAAACACTTTTCTCTTACAGATCTGAAAGAGCACCGTCGTGCCGTCGTTCAGGGTTCCTCCCTCCGGATAGGCATGGAATCCCACACAAGGGACGCCGTCCATCTCTGTGCCTGTCCATTCCAACGCCATATCGTCTGAGCCAAAATACGTTTCCAGGATTTCCTGTACCGTGGCGTCCGTATATTCGCCCAGATACCCGATCTGCACCATGGAAATATAATCCTTCTCTCTTCCAAGCAGAAGAAAACCCGCAAGAACCACGGCTGCCGCAGCTGCAGCCAACAAGATCCATTTCCAGATGCCCACCTTTTTCCGTCTCGTGGCCTGCTTCACAGGGGATGGGATTTCCTGCCTTCCGGTCTGTTCTCTGGGGCGTTCGCTGGTCTGTTCTTCATCCCGATTTGGTTCCGGTTCCACTTTTGCTCCGCAGTTCTGGCAGAACACCGCCCCTTCCTCCAACTGCGCGCCGCAATGCTCACAATACATAAGCTGTCATCTCCCTTCTCCTATCATTCGTAAAATGTTGCCCATATGACAGCCGTGCTGATCGGGTCAGAACCCGTATCACCGCTATCCGGAAACACAATGCTCTGCAGGCTGGCGCCATAAGAGGAACCCATATCTTCATATCGGAAGGTAATCCGAATATCCTGCGCATACATGGGACAATACCCCTCTACTGTAACCAGCTTTGAATCA
>DWUW01000139.1 GCA_019120525.1 Candidatus Eisenbergiella stercorigallinarum
TCCTCCTCCTTCTCTTCTCCGCATATGGGCTGCGCGGTTGCCTTCCAGAGACATACCAGAAGACAAATCCCGTCGATCGCCAGAAGCGCGAACAGCAGAAGCTTATCTGTACCCGCCGGCTTTATATACCAGATCGTTACGCACAGCAGGAAAAAAAGAATTGCTGACGAAAGGAGCCCGGCCACAGCCTTCCGATGCTTTTTTCCCCCTTTTTCCTGCCGCTTTCCCTCTGTTTTTTCCTGCTTCTCTTCAGACGTTTCAAAAGCTTCCCCATTCCCTTTTCCTTCCGTCTGTTCCTCTTTTTTGCTGAGGATGCTGTATTCATAGGGGCCCGGCTCTTCCTGGAAACACGTCGCAAAAGCAGGCCGGATTGTTGTTCCCGCATAGGAATAACCCGTTTCTGCCCCTTCTCTTTTATCCTCCTGTATTCCTTTTTCCAGGATCGTGCGGAAACTGCTCACCATAAAATTTTCCGCTTTGGACATCTTGTAAAACTGATAGGCTGCGCTCACTGCCCTTTCCTCTCTGTGGTCCACATGCTCCAGGAAAAATTCAGCCAGCGGAAGATATCCTGTTTTCTTCTCTTCTCCGAAAGGATAATACAGGAAAAACAGCTGTTCCGTTTCCAGATCCATATAGATATATTCCGGTTCAAGGATCAGGAAGCGTTCCTCCAGCAGGTATTCCGACATGGCATCCAGCACCTGCGCCAGATTGTCTATGATTCCCCGGATCTCCTTCATGCCGATCCTGGCCGAAAGATAAAGCTGCTCCAGGGACTGTCTGGAGCTGATATCATAATACAGGCAGGTTTTCCCTTCCAGGTATCTCTCACTGCTCGCCAGCAGCCCCGGAATCCTGTTTTTCAGGATCATCCGGTATTGATAATGCCCGGACAGTTCTTCCGGAATATTCTCCATGACCAGATAACTGTGGCTCAGTTCCCTTTTGTATAAAGGCTTCTTCATCCCCTTCTTCCTTTCCGCGGCCTTCAGCCGCCCTCTCCGATACTGGCAAGCTTGCGCGCCCCGCGGATAAAGGCGGGCGCGTCTCTTATCAGAGCCTCCTTACTGGCCTCGATCCGCAGGCCTCCCACGTCTGCCGGCAGGACGGCAAGCCCCGGTACAGTCCATTCTGTCATCAGCGTTACCGTTACCCCGGAGGAAGAGACCGCAATTTCCCTCTCCGTTTCCGGAAGGCTGATAAACGCCTCCTGCAGCAGCTTTTCCAGCTCCTCCTCTGCCTTCGCCTCCTTCACATAGTCCGCCCCTTCCTCCAGGCTTGCCCGGAAAGCCGCGATATAGGCCGCCTGGTTCAGGAAGCAGACGGTATACAGATAGAAAGTTAAAATAAGAAGGAAAGCCGTCAGTATGATCGTGATCGGCATGATAAAACAGGCCTCCAGCGTCATATAAGCATTTTTTCCCCGTTTCCTGTGATGTTTCATTTTGATTTCCGCCCCCAATCCGTCTGTGTCCGCGCTCATCCGCCGATCCTGTTCCCATATTCTTCTACTGTCCACACAAGCACTACCGCCGCAAGGAAAAACGGGGCAAAGGGAAGCTTTGTGTTTTTGTTTGCCTTTCCTGCGGCCAGAAGGGCGGCCGCCGCAAGAAAAACCAGAAAACAGGCCGCCAGCACCTCGGCTGTGCATCTTTCCCACTGCTGCATCAAACCGGCCGGGATCACCATCAGCCCGTCCGCCCATCCAAGCTTCCCTTGAGACAGTCTGCTGTAAAACAGCATCACCGCCCCCGGCGCCATTCCCGCGACGGCTGCCTGCCACCCGAACCGGCCCTGGATCAGCATGACCAGCGCATACAGCAGGCCGATCCCGATCCCCAGTCTCAAAAGCCAGAGGGGAATGTATCTGTTCCTGCAGTCATAACAGGAACAGATTCCCAGATAGCCGCATAGAATCATATTTTCCGTCATCCTCTCCCACCGATCCTTTCATCCTCCCGCGCAGCGGCTGCACGGCGTTCTTCCGCCCGCTTCCGAAAGAGGGATGCAGCGCACGGAACGCTTCAGGCCGCTGCATTCTATCGTACTGTGATACCGGTCTCCCTCCTTCGTCACATATACGATCCCGCTCCCTTCCCCGCCGCATTTTTCACAGGGGCTATACTTCCCTCCCGACGCGTTGCGCATGCCGGCGGCCTCTTCCTTTCCGACAAGCATGATAGAAAGCGTCAGATGCGTACATGCTCTGGACCTATGATAGGCTGTTCCGTTATCCGTTATATAAACATAGGTCTCTTCCCCGTCTTCTCCTGCCCTGCGTTCCACATCATATCCGGTCCACGCCCTCATATAACAGCAGCTCACAATGGTCGTTCCGGGATAACCGATTACAGGGACTGGCGGCTGGATCCTTTCCGGGAAAACCAGCTGCACCATTTCATCCCGGATCAGCCCGCTGTCCCCGGCCAGATACGCCATCATGGAAAGCTGCCTTCCCTGCTGATGCAGGCGTTCCAGATTGGAAAGAAAGGTGTGGAAAAACAACAGCATGGACAGCACGTTGACCATAAAAAACAGGAAAATGGGAACTGCCAGGGAGGCTTCCACCGTCATGGACCCTTCCGCCCGGTTTTTTCCCTCTCCTTTGGCAATCCATCCCCCTTCTTCCATGCAGGAAGCAGACCGGGACACCCTTTTTGCCGTCTGTTTCCGGGGAGAATAAAAGAACATAGGATATGTCTGTCTGGGCTGAGTGATATGCGTTCGGAAAATCATGACTTTTTTGATAAAAATTCTGTTGCTGTTGCAATGGCCACATCTGTTCTCTGACCGCAAAAAGGGCATCCCGGTTCACTTCCTTTCCGACAGGGCGGCACGTCCCGCAAGGTCCCGCCCCTTTATTCATAACTATAGGCTCTCGTGATCTGAAAACTGCGGCCATATCCGCTCTCCACCGCCGCCTGCGCCGTCATGGCGTCCATACATCCGTCCATCCGGAAATTTTCATTTCCGGGCGTCATACGGATATCCGCTTCCATCACGTCCATCAGCCTCATTAATGTGGTCTCCTCTGACTGCAGATATAAAAATGCCCCGAGATAATCCCGATAACTCATCCCGCTCTGTCCCTTCGTATATTCGGACAGATGTCCCCGGAAGGTGAGGAGCTGGCTGTACGGCGTATTCCAGCTTTCCGATGTCTTGACGAGCGGCACTCTTTCCCCGTCGAACAGGATCCTGAGATCCCTGACGCTTTCCGCGTATGCCCACGCGAACAGGATCAGTGCCGTAACAGGTTCGATCAGTTCCGGCAGTGTCAGCAGGGAGCAGATCAGGGATGCCGTCCCTTCGGCCTGTGCTTTCTTCGCGCTGTCTGAAAACAGATACGCCACATTGGCCGCTTCCCTGATCAGGAGGATCTTATTCGCTACCTTACGCAGATTGTCCAGGTCGTTTCCCTCCCCCTCCAGAATATATTCAATCTGATATGAGAAGGCGGCATGCTCCTTTTCTTTCCCGAAGGATCCGCATTTTTCCATGATATAGTATTGAAAAAGGCAATTTCCCGATATTCCGGATGGTTTTGCTTCTCCTTCCGGCAGGCCGGTTCCCTGGATCAGACTGTTCCGGTGTGACAGAAGGGTCCGGATGGGGATCGATGTCCTCGACAGTTCCCCGGGCCGGCTGGATGCCAGCCCCAGGATCCCCTCTCCCCTTGCCTGATTCACCACATCCGATGGCAGCTCCACATTCTGCCCTTCCCAGTCTTCTTCCTCCTCCTGCTGACGCTGAAGGATCCGTTCCTTCACCTGACGCTCCGTTTCCGTTCTTCTCTGTTCCACATCGCTGTCCAGATAGCCGCGGCGTTTCAGGACCTCCGCGTCTACCGCAGCCTGATTCAGATAGCTTAATCCCCATCTGTTCTTTACATAATCCACTGCCTGCCGCTTCAGTACGGCTCCTCCGTCATCCGAGGCCACCGCCGCGTTCAGAAGGATCACCTCATTCGCATTCATGGCCGTCAGATCCTTTCCCACCGGGATGTCAAACACCTCAAAGGGCTGAAAGTTCATATTCATATATCCCCTGATATGCTCCTCCACATTGGCAAAGGATGGGTTTTCGCTTCCATAAGACATATCAATGAAAAAAAGATCGTATTGAGATAATAATTCCCTGTGATATTCCGCGAGGGCAGAATCCATCGCCATATCCATCACACATTCCGTCTGCGTGCGGATGGTATGCATCCGCACGCCCTCGATCACCGTCAGCATCAGCGAAAGCAGAATTCCCGTTACCAGGGACAGATAAACCGTAATGTACCCGTTGTTCATGCTCCCGCCCCTTTCTCAGATGGTACCCGCCTGCTTCGTGATCTTATCAAAAATACTCTCCACCAGATCGGTAAGCTGGCTTTTGAATATGATGACCAGGCCGATCAGGACCAGAATGATCAATATGACCTCCACCGTCCCCATCCCTTCTTCATCCTTCAGGATCTCTCCCGCCCTTCTGCGGAGCGAGGCCAGCCCGTACCTGATACTCCCAACCATTTTCTTCATAAGCATCCTCCTTTTCTTAACCCTTTT
>DWUW01000140.1 GCA_019120525.1 Candidatus Eisenbergiella stercorigallinarum
CAAGCGGGAAGATACCAGACGTTTTCCGTTAAGAACTGGGAGGCATAGAACAGGATGAGGCCGGGATTTCCCGCCATGTCAAAGCTTCCCTGCGGGACGCCGGAAAGGATGGCCCGCTCCAGAGCGGCCCGGTTTGCGGGATCGGTCATGGGAACCAAAACAGCAGGTTTGTCCGGAACCGTGCCTGGAACCGGTGTCGTATCCGGACTCTTCGATACGGACGCGAAAGCTTCCGGCGCGCAGGCGGAAAGCGACGCGCAGGCGGAAAGCGGCGCGAAGAAGCGGGATTCCTGTACCCGTCTAAAGCCGAAGCGGGGATAAAAATCCAGAACCGTATCGTTGGCGAACAGGTAGATGGCTTCCGCCCGGTCCGCCCAGTCTTTTTCCACCGCTTCCATCAGAAGGCGGCAGAGCCCCTGGCCGCGAAAGGCGGGATCGGTCATCACGGTGCCAAGCTGGATATAATGGCGCGTTACGCCGTTTTCCGAAAAGGCCATGGGATTGACGGAAACGTTCGCGACCACCTGTCCTTCCCGGACAGCGGCATAGGGGATATAGTTGTCTTTCCAGTATCCGTTCTGATACCAGTTTTCAAAATTCAGTTCAAAGGTCTTTTCCGCCAGGCGGTTAAAGCTGCTTCGCAGCCCGGCGTCATCCCGGATATTTTTTACGATCGTGATATCTGTGCGCATGGATTCAGATGGCTCCTTTCTGTCTGGTTATTCCGTCAGGAACAGATAGGAAGCCTCTCCCCAAAAGGAGCGTTCCTCCTGCTTTTCTTCCTCCCAGGCAGCAACCAGCTCATACACCCGGCCCTTTTTCAGCTCGATGGGAAGCGCTTCGGAATACTGGGTTTCGGAGAGCGGTTCCGCATCCGTGCTTCCCAGGTCCTGAATATCCCATTCCCGCAGCAGGACCCGGTCCGGCAGTATGACGCAGGAGAGCAGATAGGGAACGCTGTCCATCCGGTTGTAGTCCGGCACATCAAGCGTCGCGGCCTGCTCCGGATCCAGATCCAGCGGAGCACAGCCGCAGGCGATGGATGAGGTGATCCCGTCCTTATCCGCCCAGGACCATTCTGAGGTTCCGGAGCGAAGCGTGAAGGTCATGTAGGTGCTGGACAGGGGATCGGTGAGGCTGATTTCCGGAGGCTCGGTGAGAAGCACGTCCGCGTGCGCGGTAGCTGCCGCTGCGGAAGAGGCGGTAGCGGATGTGCTTTCGGCCTCGGACGGTGTTTCGGTTTCCGGCGTGCTTTCGGTCTCAGACACTGCATCGGTTTCGGGTGTACTTTCGGACTCGGATGGCGCTTCGGCTTCTGTCGTGCTTCCGGTATCCGTTTCAGCTTCTGTTTCAGTTCCGGCTGCGGAGCCGGGAATGCTTCCGCTTTCCGTTTCCGTGGGTTCCGCCGGCCGGGCGGCAGTCCTGCCGGAGCAGGCGGCGGTCAGGGACAGCAGCAGAATGGCAAGAAAGACGGCGCATCTTTTCTTCATCAGAAAGTCCTCCTTCCGAAATCAATGGGAATGATCAGTTTCCTGTAAATTTTCTTCGTATATTGTAAAATTATTTCGGTTTTTCTGTTTTTTGGTGATATAAAGCGCGGCATCCGCTTTTCTGTACAAATCATCAAAGCAGTCGCCGTCAGTTCGCTGCGCGATACCTATGCTCACAGATGTCCCTGGTTCGCTGGCGGTTTCCAGACGGATCTCTCTGATCGCCTGACAGACAAGCTCCGCTTTTCTGATCGGTGCGTCGCGGCTGTTCTTTCCCACATAGAACACGCCAAACTCATCTCCGCCAAGCCGCCCGATGATATTTTCCTTCTGAAAACTCGCTTTCAGAATTTGGGCGGTTCTCTGGATAACAAAATCTCCAAAGGCATGGCCGTATGTATCGTTGATTTCTTTAAAGCAGTCCAGATCGATCATAAAAAACGCGCAGGTTGCAGGTTTATTATATAGTTTCAGGGCAATCTCAATTTTAGCGCGGGTGGTTTCCTTGTTATATAACCCGGTAGACAGATCCGTCTCAGCCTGTTGGGCCAGGTACAGTTCTTCACGTTTCTGTTTGTCGATGTCAAATAAATATAAGTAGCCCTTCAGGTGGCCCTTAATATCGGTAAACAGATGGATATTGGTTCGCAGCCATACCCGATGTCCGTCCGGCTGGATGGACTCAAAGTCCAGGCTCACATCGGTTTTACCGGAAAGGTATTTCTTTTTCAGGTTCGCGATCGAAAAGGTTTCCACAAATTTGAGCCGCGTTCCCCCTTCCAGCATACTGTTAGCGCAGTCAAAGATTTTTATTTCATAGGGATCGGATGGTTCCACCGGCAAAGGATACTTGCCGGTAGGAGTATAATCCTCAAAGGCGTCACGATCAAAATCAATCTTATATGTGGCGATAATATTGCGCCGCATAATATTGGAAAATTGCTCCTGCATACGGTAGGTTTCTATCTCATCCTCTGCAAAGGAAAGCGGATAGGCATCGATTTCCTGAATCTCAATGGAAAGCGGCGTAGCCTGGACCATATAGAGCTTCCATTCGCCCTCAATCCTGCGAAGGCTGGCACATTGTCCGATGTGGCTTTCATGTCGTTAGCCCCGCACTGTGGTCATGATCGTCACAGTGGCGCAAATACTGGCATAATCGCCTCCATAATAACGGATCTGCATATTGCTGTATTGAATGGCAGTTTGGGAATCGTCTACGTCGCTGCGCATATTCATCAGAATGGGGCGTAAGTCTTCTCTGCATCGGACAACGCCCTGGGCGCCCATCCCAATTCCCATGGCATCTTCAGTAAACAAGTTCAGCACATCTTCAAAATTATGTGTGATCAGGCTTCCTTCTACAAATGAACGGAAACAGGCCTGGATCCGCGCGCTCTCATCCATAAATTCACGCCTCTTTTCCTCGAGTTCAAAATTTCAGATTCTCTGGCTGCTGTACAGGAATGCGGACAGTTCCAACTGAGCTGTTTTTATCAAAGTATAGCATACGTTGATATCCGCGGCAAGGCGCTGGGTGTATCAGAAAAACGGTTTCCGTGGCCTGATACAAGACAGTTCTTTTTGATGAAAAATCCGTGATAGATCGCTTGATGACAAGAAAAGTTGTCATCTGATATCAGAAGGGCTGCATCATTTCATTATAGATGTAATGAAAAGCATCATGCCGCCTGCAGCGGCGGAAAGGAGAGAAAAATTGGCGCCGTGCCGATTTTCAGGAGCTGAAATGCCA
>DWUW01000141.1 GCA_019120525.1 Candidatus Eisenbergiella stercorigallinarum
GAAAACGATACGTTTCCGGAGGCGGTAAAGGCGCTGGCGGACCGGGCGGGGATCCGCCTGCCGGAGGCGGACGCGTCGGAGGAAGAAAAAAGGGAGCAGGGCAGGAGAAGCCGGCTTCTTGCCGTCAACAAAGAGGCGGCAAAATATTTTTATTTCCAGCTGCGCGCCAGACAGGGGGAGCAAGGGCTTTCCTATCTGAGGGAGCGGAAGCTGACGGATGAGACGATCCACCGGTTCGGCCTTGGCTTTGCCAATAAGACGCCGGACGATCTGATCCGGTATCTGAAGAGCAGGGGCTTTCCGGAGGAACTGATCCGGGAGGCCGGGCTTGCCAATACGGATGAGAAGCACGGCATGTACGACAAGTTCTGGAACCGGGTGATGTTCCCCATCGAGGATATCAACCATCGTGTGATCGGCTTCGGCGGCCGGGTGATGGGAGACGGGAAGCCCAAGTACCTGAATTCCCCGGAAACCCCCATTTTCGACAAGAGCCGGAACCTGTACGGGCTGAACTTCGCCCGCTCTTCGCGGAAGGGAAATATCATCCTCTGCGAGGGCTATATGGATGTGATCGCCATGCACCAGGCGGGTTTCGACCAGGCGGTGGCGTCTTTGGGAACCGCTTTTACGCCGGGACAGGCCGGGCTTCTGAAACGGTATACGAAGGAGGTGCTCCTGTCCTACGACAGCGACGGCGCGGGCGTAAAGGCGGCGCTTCGGGCCATCGGGATCCTGAAGGAGGCGGGGCTTTCCGGCCGGGTGATCCGCCTGGATCCCTATAAGGATCCGGATGAATTCATCAAAAACCGGGGGGCGGAGGCCTTCCGGGAAAGGATCGACAACGCGGAGAACAGCTTCCTGTTTGAGATCCGCATGCTGGAGAGGGAGTACGATCTGAACGATCCGGAGAAAAAAACGGAATTTTACCGCGCTGCGGCGAAGAAGCTGTGCGAATTTCCGGAAGAGCTGGAACGGGAAAATTATCTGCAGGCCGTGGCGGAAAAATACCATATCGGCTGCGACAGCCTGAGAAAGCTGGTAACTGCCACAGCTGCAAGCACGGGATACGCCCGACCGGCGGAAAGGCCGAAGTCCGGCATCCAGAAAAAAAACGCGCCGGAGGACAATGTGAAGAAGACGCAGCGCATGCTTCTGACCTGGCTGGCGGAGGAGCCGCAGATCTATCCGAAGATCGCGTCCTTCCTTTCGCCGGAGGAT
The DNA here is from genome assembly GCA_019120525.1 of Candidatus Eisenbergiella stercorigallinarum. Taxonomy (GTDB): domain Bacteria; phylum Bacillota; class Clostridia; order Lachnospirales; family Lachnospiraceae; genus Eisenbergiella; species Eisenbergiella stercorigallinarum. The sequence continues at coordinate 1,222 of DWUW01000141.1, forward strand.
TTTACGGAAGAGATCTACCGCAGGGCGGCGGAAAAGCTGTTTGAGAATCTCTCCCGGGGCGAGGTGAACGCGGCTTCCATTATCAGTATGTTCCCGGAGGAAAGCGAACAGAGGGAGGCGGCGGCCATTTTCAATACGGGCCTGCCGGAACCGGGGACGAAGAAGGAAAAGGAGAAGGCGCTGCATGATATTCTGGTCTCGGTCAAACGGATCAGCTACGAATACAACAGCGGGCGGCTGGGAAGCGATATCGAGGCGTTAAACCGCGTGATCGCGGGCAAAAAGGCACTGGAAGAACTTAGCAAAACGCATATTTCCCTGGATTAAGGATAACAATAGTAACATGCGCAGGAAGGATGGACGTAAAGATGGGTAAAAAGACACAGGAAAAAGCGGAAGAAGGAAAGAAAGCCACCCCCGTGGCTGAGATGACGCCGGAGGAGCGGGCCGCTGCGGAAGCGAAGTTCCTGGAGCGGGTGCGCGGCCTGATCACGGTCGCGAGAAAGAAGAAAAATATCCTGGAGTATCAGGAGGTCAACGATTATTTCGCGGATATGAAGCTGAACGAGGAACAGTTTGACCGCCTGCTGGAGCTTCTGGAGCAGAGCGGGGTGGATGTGCTGCGCATCACCGGGGAGGAGGATGATATTCCGGACGAGGAGCTCCTTCTGTCTGATGAGGATGAGGTGGATATGGAGAATATCGACCTTTCCGTCCCGGACGGCGTCAGCATCGAGGATCCCGTGCGTATGTACCTGAAGGAGATCGGCAAGGTGCCGCTTCTGTCAGCGGATGAGGAGATCGAGCTGGCCCAGCGGATGGAGGAAGGGGACGAGGATGCGAAAAAGCGTCTTGCGGAAGCCAACCTGCGTCTGGTGGTCAGCATTGCCAAGCGTTATGTGGGACGCGGCATGCTGTTCCTGGATCTGATCCAGGAGGGAAATCTTGGCCTGATCAAGGCTGTGGAAAAGTTTGATTACCGCAAGGGCTATAAGTTTTCCACCTATGCCACCTGGTGGATCCGTCAGGCCATTACCAGGGCCATCGCAGATCAGGCCAGGACGATCCGGATCCCCGTGCACATGGTGGAGACGATCAACAAGCTGATCCGCGTCAGCAGGCAGCTTCTGCAGGAGCTTGGAAGAGAGCCTGCCCCGGAGGAGATCGCGGAAGAGATGAATATGCCTGTGGAGCGGGTGCGCGAGATCCTGAAGATCTCCCAGGAGCCGGTTTCCCTGGAAACCCCCATCGGCGAGGAGGAGGACAGCCATCTGGGAGACTTTATCCAGGACGATAATGTCCCTGTCCCGGCGGACGCCGCGGCTTTTTCACTGCTGAAGGAGCAGCTCAATGAGGTGCTTGGCACCCTGACGGAAAGGGAACAGAAGGTGCTTCGCCTGCGCTTCGGCCTGGACGACGGCAGGGCACGGACCCTGGAGGAAGTGGGAAAGGAATTCAACGTGACCCGTGAGCGGATCCGGCAGATCGAGGCGAAGGCCCTGCGGAAGCTCCGTCATCCCAGCCGCAGCCGCAAGCTGAAGGATTATCTGGACTGAGCGCAGGAAGGAAACAGGAAATGGAGCTGTCAGAACGGCTTTTGATGTCCGCTCTGCTGGTGGAGCGGGGAAGCGTTGTGGCCGATGTGGGCTGCGACCATGGTTTTACGTCGATCTGGCTGGTACGGCAGGGGATCTGCCCCCGTGTGCTTGCCATGGATGTGAATCCCGGACCTTTGCAGCGGGCCAAAGAACATATCCGGGAGGCGGGGCTTTCCGCGTACATAGAAACCCGTCTCTCCGACGGGCTTTCCGCCATGGAATGCGCGGACGGGAAGCCGGAGGCGGATACCCTGCTCATGGCGGGGATCGGAGGAAGGCTTGCCTGCCGGCTTATGGAGGACGCGCGGGATAAGCTGCGCGGGATGCGCGCCGTTATCGTGCAGCCCCAGTCAGAGCTTTCCTGCGTGCGCGGGACGCTCGTGGAGCTGGGATACCGGATCACGGCGGAGGATATGGTAAAGGAAGGCGGGAAATTTTATACCGCCATAAGGGCGGAGAATGCCGCTTACGCGGAGGATGCCGCCTTTCCGGAGAAGGCTTCCCGTGAAAAAGGGGCGGATCCTGCAGAGGCCGACGGGATACCGGCTGTCCCGGACGGCCTTGCGCTTTCCGAAAAGGCCTGGCGGGCGGCAGGGGAGGAGTATGGATTTTACCTGATCCTGAACCGGCATCCCGTCCTTTCGGAATATCTGGAGGAGGCGCTTCGCAGGAACCGCGCGGCCAGGGAAGCGATCCTTACGGGAGCTTGCCGGCAGGCGGAAGACGGGCTTCGGGAAAGAAGCCGCAGGAGGCTTGACGAGCTGGATGCTGAGGCCGGGCTCGCCGGGAAGCTGAAGGAATGGCTGAAGCGGGAAACCGGATAATAGGGCGGAAAAAAAGGAGACAGGATATGGTCAGGGTGACAGTGAACGGCGTCTGCAGGCAGTACCGGACTCCCGTAACCTATGGGCAGATCGCGCAGGATTTCCAGAAGGATCACAGCCACAGGATCGTGCTGGCGGTCGCCGACAATAAGATCAGGGAACTGAATAAAAATGTGACGAAGGATGTTGCGGTGACGTTCCAGACCACGGCGGATAGGATCGGCCACGACACCTATGTCAGGAGCGCCTGCATGCTCATGCTGAAGGCCATCAGCGATACGGCGGGTTCTCCCAGGGAAGGCAGGGCTTCCGTGGAGTTTTCCATCGGGAAGGGGTATTTCTGTATGCCCAGGGGAGAGCTCGCGGAGCGGATGCTTTATGTGGGAAAAGACGGAAAAGAGCAGATGGACCCTGCGTTTGTGGAACGGGTAAAGAGCCGGATGCGGGAGCTTGTGCGCGAAGACCTCCCGATCATGAAGCGCGCCTGGCCCAGGGATGAGGCGATCGAGCTGTTTGAGGCCCAGGGAATGGATGATAAGGCAAGGCTGTTCCGTTACAGAAGAGGTTCCTATGTGAACGTGTATTGCCTGGATGGCTATTATGACTATAACTACGGATATATGGTGCCCTCCACAGGGTACCTGGAACATTTTGACCTGCTTCCCTACCGGGATGGCATGATGCTGATGCTGCCGGGGCGGCAGGAGCCGGAGCGGGTGAGACAGTTTGAACCGAGGGAAAAGCTGTTCCAGGTGCTGGAGCGGGCCAACGACTGGGGCGCCCAGATGGGCATTGAAACAGTGGCGGACCTGAATGACAAAATCTGCGAAGGAAACCTGGCGGAGCTGGTCCTGGTACAGGAGGCGCTTCAGGAAAGGAGGATCGGCGAGATCGCGAGCGATATCGCCGGGAGAGGAAACGTGAAGTTTGTTATGATCGCAGGACCCTCCTCCTCCGGCAAGACCACTTTTTCCCACCGCCTTTCCATCCAGCTGAAGACCCACGGGCTGACGCCCCATCCGATCGCGGTGGACGATTATTTTGTAGACAGGCTGAAAACGCCGCTGGATGAGGACGGCAATTATAATTTTGAATGTCTGGAAGCCATTGACGTGGAAAAGTTCAACCAGGATATGTGCGCCCTTCTTTCCGGCGAACGCCTTGAAATGCCCAGGTTTAATTTCAAGACCGGGCTGCGTGAGTACAAGGGGGATTTCCTCCAGCTGGGAGAGGACGACATCCTGGTGATCGAAGGGATCCACGGGCTGAATGACAGGCTGTCCCACTGCCTGCCGCTGGAAAGCAAGTATAAGATCTATATCAGCGCGCTGACCAGCCTGAATGTGGACGCCCACAACCGGATCGCCACCACGGACGGGCGTCTGGTCCGCCGGATGGTGCGCGACGCCAGGACCCGGGGCGCCAGCGCGACCCACACCCTGCGGATGTGGAATTCCGTCCGGCGCGGGGAGGAGGAGAATATTTTCCCTTTCCAGGAAAGCGCGGACGCCATGTTCAATTCAGCGCTGATCTATGAGCTTTCCGTGCTCAAGCAGTTCGCGGAGCCTCTTTTATACAGCGTGGACCGGAACGCCCCGGAATACTTTGAAGCCAGGCGGCTCCTGAAATTCCTGGATTATTTCCTTGACGTCAGCAGTGAGAATATCCCGCAGAATTCCATCCTCAGGGAATTCGTGGGAGGGAGCTGCTTTCTCGTATAGGCGGATGCCGCAATAGGAAATGGGGCTTGCCAGGAGCGGCATAAAAGGGTATATTATTATGGAAGAAAATGAGGAGGATGAATGATCGCGGCCGTCCGTCCCTCCGGAAGGAGGACGGCGGGTGAGGAAAGTCCGGGCTTCACAGGGCAGGATGCCGGATAACGTCCGGTGGAGGCGACTCCAAGGCCAGTGCAACAGAAATGTACCGCCCGCGGCGCCCCGGAGACGGGAACCCGCGAGGTAAGGGTGGAAAGGCAGAGTAAGAGACTACCGCCCGCCTGGCAACAGGCGGGGCACATGTAAACCCCATCCGAAGCAAGACCAAACAGAAAGCGACAGGCTTGCCCGGCCTGCTTTCAGGTAGGTTGCTTGAGGCTGCCGGCAACGGCAGTCCTGGATAGATGATCATTCGCGACATAACCCGGCTTACAGTCCTGCTCATTTTCTTTCTTAAAAAGCGAAATATCAGGAAGACGGCATGTGAGGATCCGGAGGGATCAGCCGTCCTGCCGCGGCGGGCGCGGGACATCTCCTGAAAGGGAGGAGGTTCTGCGTACCGCTTTTTCTGATGAAAGACCTTCTGCCAGTCAGCCATGCCTGCGTATTTACGGCGCGGGCAGTTGACAAGATGCGGAAAACGGGGCAAAATAGTAACCGTTCAGATCATCCCGCCGGATTCGCGGGAAGAATCTCTGGAAAAGAAACAGGCATTCGGGAATCATGCGCAGGGATGCCGGAATGGAGGAAAAAATGACAAAGATAGATATTATATCAGGATTTCTCGGCGCGGGAAAGACCACGCTGATCCGAAAGCTCCTGAAGGAGGCTCTGGCGGGAAGCCAGGTAGTCCTGATCGAAAATGAATTCGGGGAGATCGGCATTGACGGCGGTTTCCTGAAGGAATCCGGGATTGAGATCCGGGAAATGAACTCCGGCTGCATCTGCTGTTCCCTGGTGGGGGATTTCGGGACCTCCCTGAAGGAAGTGATGGAGACCTATCATCCGGACCGCATCCTGATCGAGCCATCCGGTGTAGGCAAGCTTTCCGATGTGATGAAAGCGGTGGAAAACGTGGATATGGAGCTTACCTTAAACAGCGCCGTGGCCGTGGTGGACGCTTCCAAGTGCCGGATGTATATGAAGAATTTCGGCGAATTTTTTATCAACCAGATCGAACATGCAGGAACCATTATTTTGAGCAGGACTGATGTGGCGAGCCCTGAGAAGGTACAGCAGGCGGTAGACCTGATCCGTGAGCACAACAGCAGGGCGGCCCTTATTACCACGCCCATTTCCGGGCTGGATGGAAAGGAAATCCTTAAGACCATCGAGAACGGCTCCGAACTGGAAAAGGAGCTGATGAAGGAGGTCATGGAGCATCATCATGAGCACGGGGAGGAATGCGGCTGCCAGGAGCACCATCATGAGCACCACCATGAACACGGGGAGGAATGCGGCTGCCATGAGCACCACCATGAGCACGGGGAGGAATGCGGCTGCCAGGGACATCATCATGAGCACGGACATCACCATCATCATGCGGATGAAGTGTTCACCAGCTGGGGGATGGAGACCCCCGCGGTTTATTCCAGGGAAAGGGTGGAGAAAATCCTGGAGGCTCTGGACGATGAGGAGACCTATGGGTTCGTCCTGCGGGCGAAGGGGATGCTTCCTGAGAAAGACGGCTCCTGGATCCATTTTGACTATGTGCCGGGAGAAGGCAGCGTAAGGGAGGGAGCTCCCGACGTGACCGGCAAATTCTGTGTGATCGGCTCCGGACTGCGTGAAGACGCCCTGAAGGAGCTTTTCACCGCCTGATTTTCAGGGAGGCAAGCATATGAAACCTGTATATATCCTTAACGGCTTCCTGGAAAGCGGGAAGACGGAATTTATCACCTACACGCTGGACCAGCCCTATTTCCAGATTCAGGGAAAGACGCTGATCATACGCTGTGAGGACGGTGAGAACGAATATGACGCCGCTCTCTTAAAGAGGAGCAATTGTGTTCTGGAACCGGTGGAGTCCGAGTCGGATTTTGTGCCGGAGCATCTGCTGGAACTTGAGAAAAAGCATAAGCCGGAACGGATCATCATCGAGTACAACGGTATGTGGAACTTCAGGGACATGAAGCTGCCCTGGCACTGGCGCGTGGAGCAGCAGATCACGACGATTGACGCTTCCACCTTCGCCGCGTATTTCACCAATATGAAATCCCTTCTGGCCGAAATGCTGCGGAAATCGGAAATGATCATCTTTAACCGCTGCGACGGGCTGGATGAGCAGACGCTTGCCGCGTACCGGAGGAATGTCAAGGCGCTGAACCAGCAGGGAGAGATCATCTTTGAGGACCGCAACGGAGAGATCGACCAGATGTTTGAGGAAGACCTGCCTTTCTCCCTGGACGCGGACCCGATCGCCCTGGACGATATGGGGTACGGGATCTGGTATATCGATTCCCTGGACAGGCTGGACCGGTATGTTGGGAAAAATATCCAGTTCACGGCCATGGTGATGAAGCCGGATGGCTATCCGGAGGATCATTTCATCCCGGGACGGATGGCAATGACCTGCTGCGCGGAGGACATGGCTTTTCTCGGCTATGTGTGTGTCTGGAAGGATGCGCGGGAGTTAAAAGATCGGGACTGGGTGAAGGTCACCGCCCGTGTGGAAAAAGAGTATTGGGCGGAGTACGGCGGGGAAGGGCCGGTGCTCCATGCCAGCAGTGTAGTGAAGACGAAGGCTCCGAAGGAGCAGGTGATCAGTTTCGTATAAGGCGGATGGAAAGGCGGGAATATGGCGGCACAGACGCAGAAGGAGCTGGAACAGCTGAAAAAGAGATTTCAGGAACTGGCGGAAAAAGCCTTCCGGCAGAACGTGTTTGCCTTTACCGGCTTTCTGTCCCTGGCGGAACAGGACGCGCTGCTGGAGGCCATGGGAAGAAATCCCGTCTGTCCCTTTACGCTCTGGGGAGGAAAAGAAGACTGTGAAAGGCGGATGGCCCGCTTCGGATCCCCCGAGGAATTTGGATATGAGGAGGAGTTTCCCATTGCCGCCCTGAAGGTGAGCCCTCTTTCGGAAAAATTCGCGCAGGACTGTTCCCACAGGGATTTCCTGGGGGCGCTGATGCATCTTGGGATCGACAGGGGTACGGTGGGAGATATTTTCCCGGAAGGAAAGCATGCCTGGATCTTCTGCACGGAGACGGTCGCGCCCTTTATCTGTGAAAATCTGGACAGGGTCAGACATACCGCCGTGCGCTGCGAAAAGCTGGACAGGGAGGCGGATGCCGGACAGTGGCCTGCCCCGGTTGTCCCGGAGCCGGTGCGCCTGGTGGTGAGCGCCAACCGGGCGGACGCTGTGGCGGCGAAGGCGTTCCATCTGTCCAGAGGCCAGAGCCTGGAGCTGTTCCGGGCGGGGAAGGTTTATGTGAACGGCAGGCTGTGTGAGAATAACAGCCTGCTTCTGAAGCCTCAGGATGTGGTGAGCGTCAGAGGGTTTGGGCGTTTTGTGCTTCTGGAAGAGGGGGAAGAGACGAAAAAGGGAAGGCTTGGCGTGACGGTGGGCCTGTACCGCTGACGGCGTTCCCGCGCCGCTTGGGCGGGAAAGGGAAAGGTGAGGAAATGTATCGTTATACGGCTGTGCAGTGGGCTTTCTTTTTCTTTTTTTACTGCTTTTTCGGCTGGTGTTTTGAATCCGCCTATGTATCCCTCTGCAAAAGAAAATTTGTGAACCGTGGGTTTATCCGGGGACCCTTTCTGCCTCTGTACGGCTCCGGGGCGGTCATGATGCTTCTGGTATCCGCTCCGGTGAAGGACAGCCTGGTCCTGGTTTTTCTGGCGGGCTGCGTGGGCGCGACCGCCCTGGAATATGTGACCGGGGTGGTTATGGAGGCTTTGTTTAAGGTCCGTTACTGGGATTATTCCAATCAGCGCTTTCAATTTCAGGGACAGATCTGTCTGAGTTCCACGCT
>DWUW01000012.1 GCA_019120525.1 Candidatus Eisenbergiella stercorigallinarum
GAAGACTGAAAGCCATACATAGTTTCACCTTACCAGAGACGAAGCACCAATCTTCTCCATCGTTTTCACTTATTATAAGACAGAACTACATTCCTTTACACGGAATCTTGCTTCTTCTTTGCGTGATATGACTTTTTTAACAAACGGCGCGGTTTGACGGGGAAACGTAGTATTTTTACAAAAACGGAACCATATAAACCGGAAGCATCAGAATATCTCCATCCTTCTGCAGATCCTTCGTATACACCAGATACTTTTCCCGGATCCGTCCGGAATTTTTTTCGGAAAATTTGTCCAGAGAGGCATGGTTTGCCATCCCGGCGTTCGGGTCGTCCGCATGATAAGCGGCAACGACCGTTTTGGAATCCTTCATTTCCGCGATCCGCTCAAGCACGCTGTCCGCCCTTTCCTTCTCCGGCACGCCGGAAACCTGATATCTGGAAGCGTTTTTGTTCCGCTGGGCAGGGATCGCCTGTCTCGCCGGCGGGAACAGCTGCACTATATACAAAATCGCTGTTTTTTCCAGCCCCTCCATGCCAGCGGCAAACCAGCGTTCCGGACGGCCATGGCAGTGGCGCGCCGGATCTGGTATACTGAAAAAGGAACTGTCTGCGGATGCCGAAACGCATTTTCTCCGCAGAAATCATTCACCGAAAGGGAGACAACTATGCTCAAAAAATGGAACGCGGTCTGTTCATGGCTTCTGACGCTGTTATTGATGGGGCATCTTCTTGTCATGTCCTATTCCATGTGGACCGGATGGTATGCTTACGGTCTCTGCAAAATGCTGGCGAGGGGAACCGCCCTGGCCGCCGGGGCGCATGCGGCGCTCACGCTGGCGATCTTTTTCTTCGTGAACGGAGGGACCGGCCCCGGCCGGTACGGGCGGCAGAATCTCCGGGTCATCCTTCAGCGCGCAAGCGCGCTTGTCATCCTCGCGCTGCTGCATCTGCATGTGAAGGCCTTCGGCTTCATCGTAAGCGGCGCGTCCCTTTCCGGCGCGGACAAAGCCTTCCTCCTGATCACGGAGCTTCTGTTCTTCGGCGCGGTCTCCCTTCATCTGGGCGTGTCCTTCAGCCGCTCCCTCATTACGATGGGACTGCTTTCTTCAGATGCGGGGGAAAAGAGGACCGACCGGGCCGCCTGGGCCGTAAGCGCGCTTCTGATGGCAGTTTCGGCGGCGGCACTTGTAAAATTCGTGGTTTCCTGGACAGGCTTTGGCGGGTGACGTGTTATGAAAATATTGGTGATCGGAAATGGAATATCAGGTCTGTCGGCCGCCATTGAGGCCGCTTTCCTCGGGGAGGAGGTCCTTCTTGCGGCTCCCTTTCCTCCGGAGCGGACCCAGTCCGTCATGGCGGCAGGCGGCATCAACGCGGCCTGTGCGGATGGGGACGACTCCGCCGCCCTGCACGCGCAGGATACCCTGAAGGGAGGCTGTTTTCTGGAATCGGAGCAGGATGTTCTCGCCTTCTGCCGGAAAGCGCCGGAAAATCTGAAATGGCTGGACGACATGGGCGTCCTGTTCAACCGGAATCCGGACCGGTCGGTCTGTGTCCGGGCGTTCGGCGGCCAGAGCCGGAAACGGACCGCCTATGCCGGCTCGTCCACCGGAAAGCAGATCGTCACCGCCCTCACGCAGAAATGTCTGGAATATGAGATCCGGGGCAGAATCCGAAGAAAGACCGGCCTTTTCTTCCATTCGGCCCTGATCCGCGAAGGCCGGTGCTTCGGCGCTCTGTTTTTTCAGCCGGAAACGGGAAGGCTCCTTCCGATCTTCGCGGACGCCGTGATCTGTGCCGTCGGAGGACAGAACAAGCTTTTCGGGAAAACCACGGGCTCAGAGCTGTGCGACGGCTATGCGGCGGGCAGGCTGTTTTCTCAGGGCGTCTTACTGCGCAATCTGGAATTTCTGCAGTATCACCCCACCACCATCGAGACGGACCACAAGCGCATGCTGATCACAGAAGCCGCAAGGGGCGAGGGTGGACGCCTCTACTATCTGGACGGGGACAGGCGCGTTTATTTTATGGAAGAAAAATACGGAAGCGGCGGGAACCTGATGCCGCGCGACATTGTCTCCCGGGAAATGTATCTGTGTCCCTCCCAGGTATATCTGGACATCTCCTTCCTGCCGGAAAAGCTGATCCGCGAACGCCTGGACGAGGTACGCCTGCTGTGCAGGGATTATCTGGGGCTGGACGTTTCCGCAGAGCCGATCCCCGTGGCCCCTTCCATCCATTTTTTCATGGGCGGGATCCGGGTGGACCGGGAGCACCGCACGAATATCGACCGGCTTTACGCAGTGGGCGAGGCCGCGTCCAAATATCACGGAGCCAACCGTCTCGGCGGGAATTCCCTGATGGCGGCCGTGTATTCGGGAAGGACGGCGGCGCAGTCCGTTCACGAAGGCTGCTCCCCTTTTAAAGAGGATGGGCCGCGGATGTTTTCCTCCTTCATCGAAGAGGAGCAGCGCGGACTGGATGCGCTGAAAAACAGCCGGAGCCTGTATCCGGCGGTCTATATTCAGAGAAATATCGCGGAAATCATGAACCGGAGCCTGGGCATCGTCAGGACCGGGAAGGAACTTGCCGAAGGGATCGAAGCCCTGGATTTTTACCTGAACGCGCTGAAATCCCTGCGTTTTGACCCCTCTGTTTCCATATATGAAAATTACAGGATCTTCCATATGGCCCTTCTCGCGAAGGCGGTCATGCAATCCGCGCTGGAGCGCAGGGAATCCCGCGGCTCTCATTTTCGGGCGGATTTCCCGGAAACAAAGGACGAATTTCGGAAATGTTCTGTGGCGCAGTGGAAGGACGGAGAGATCCGGATCCGCTTTGAAGCGGAATAGAAAGGAAGGGCAGCAGCATGAAAATAAAGATCAGGCGTCAGGATACCGCAGACTCAGCGCCGTACTGGCAGACCTTTGCTTTCGCGGACGAAGGGCGCATCACGGCCGCCGGGATCCTGGACCGGCTGAATTACCGGGACGATCTGACGGATGAAAACGGCGTCCCCTGCCGGAGGATCAGATGGGAATGCAGCTGCATGCAGAAAATGTGCGGCGGCTGCGCGATGGTCATCAACGGCCGCCCCGGCCTGGCCTGCGGTACTTTTATCGATACCGGCCAAAGCAGCCTGCTGGTTCTGGAGCCGCTGACAAAATTCCCGGTGGTCACGGATCTTGTGGTGGACCGTTCCATCCTCCAGGAATATCAGCGGGAGGCCATGATGTATCTCGGAACCCGGGCGACGCCGGATCAGAAGGAATATGCCCGCCAGTATTCCGCCGCGAAATGCCTCAGATGCGGGCTCTGTCTGGAGGTATGCCCCAATTATGTCCCGTCCTCACGGGAGTTTTTCGGAGCGTCCTTCGTCAACAGCGCCTACCTTCTGTACTCCTCCTCCGAAGACCGGAAAAAAGAGATCCGAAAGCAGTATGCCAGGCATTTTGAAGCGGGCTGCTCCAAATCCCTGGCCTGCCGGGACATCTGCCCGGCCCATCTGCCCACGCTTTCCTCCATCGCGTATATGAACCGGCACTCCCGTTAGACGCTGTCCTGTAACAGTTCAGCCTTCGGCTAAACTGTTACGCCGTCCCCCCTTCTCCTCCATTTCAGCAGGAACGCGGAGTTCACGATGACGAGCACCGAGCCCGCGTTGTGGACCAGAGCCCCGACCACCGGATTGAGTACGCCGCTGATGGCAAGCGCAATGGCGAGAAAATTCAGCGCCATGGAAAAGGTCATATTGCATTTGATCGTAACCATCATCCGCCTGGAGAGGGCGATCAGATGGGGGAGTTCCTTTATTTCGTCGTCCACCAGGGCGATATCCGCCGCATCCACGGCAATGTCGCTTCCGACGCCGCCCATGGCGATGCCCACCTGCGCTTTTTTCAGGGCGGGCGCGTCGTTGATGCCGTCGCCGATCATGCAGACCGGGCTGCCCGCATCCTGATATTCGCCGATGGCCTTCAGCTTGTCCTCCGGAAGGCAGTTCGCCCGCACCGTGCGGATCTGAAGCTGCGCGGCAATGGTTTTCGCCGCGTTTTCATGGTCGCCCGTCAGAAGGACAGGCTCCGTCCCCATTTCGGAAAGCGCGCGGATCATGTCCGCGCTGTCCTTCCGCAGCGTATCGGAAAGGGCGATATAGCCGGCAAACCTTCCGTCCGCCGCGATATAGGTCACGCTGCAGCCCTTCTGAAGCATTGCAAGCGCCCCTTCTGGCGGCGTCATTTCCACTCCCCGCTCCCGCAGAAGCTCCGGATTGCCCGCAAGGATCTCTTTTCCCTCCACCCACGCGCATACGCCCCGTCCGGGGATCATCCGGAAGCGCTCCGCCGCCGCGGGCGTCTTCCGACAGGTCTTTTTAAAACAGGAAGTGATCGCCTTCCCGAGAGGATGCTCGGACAGCTGCTCGGCAGAGGCCGCCAACCGGTAGATCTCTTCCTCCGGATAGTCTCCGGAAACGGAAACGGCGCTTACCACCTCCGGCGTTCCGTAGGTCAGGGTTCCGGTTTTGTCAAAGGCGACGGCCTTCACCTTCGCCAGCCGTTCCAGCGCGTCTCCCTCCCGGACAAGGAAGCCGTGCTTCGCGGCGTTCCCGATGGCCGCCATGATCGCCGTGGGCGTGGCAAGCACCAGGGCGCAGGGGCAGAACACCACAAGGATGGTGACTGCGCGGATGATCTCGCCGGTAAGCAGCCAGGTCAGCGCCGCGGCGCTGAGGGCGATCACCACGATCCAGGTCGCCCAGCGGTCCGCCAGTCCGACGATCTTCGCTTTTCCCGCGTCCGCGGACTGTACCAGCCGGATCATGCGCTGAATGGAGCTGTCCTCCCCCACCCTGTCCGCCTTCATTTCAAACGCGCCGAACTGATTCACCGTGCCGCTGGATACCCGGTCGCCCGCCGCCTTGTCCACGGGCAGGGATTCTCCGGTCATGACCGCCTGGTTGATGGAGGTCTGCCCCGATACGATCACGCCGTCCGCCGGGACGCTTTCTCCCGGCAGGACCCGGAGCAGGTCGCCCACCTGAACCTGCTGCGCCGGTATCACAGTCTCCTTTCCGTCCTTCAGGACCCGCGCCGTCTGCGGCGTCAGATGCACCAGCTTCTCGATGCCGGCCCGCGCCCTTGCCACCGTCAGCTCCTCCAGCAGCCCGCCCAGCTGCATGATAAAGGCCACCTCTCCGGCGGCGAAATCCTCTCCGATCAGCACGGAGGCGATCAGGGCCAGCGACACCAGCACATCGGCCTTGATGTCAAATGCCGTGACCAGCCCGATAACAGCCTCCAGAATGATCGGCACGCCGCACAGAAGGATGGCGATCCATGCCATATCAAAGGGAAAGGGCTGAAACCGGAACAGACTGCACAGAACCGCAGCGCCCGATATCGCAAGAAGCGTGATATCCTTCCGGATCCCTCCCAGCTCCAGCAGGGCTTCCAGTTTTTCCATAAATGCTTTCATAACGATCTCCGTTCCGAATATTTATACCATAGGGGGTATATGTATATAATATCCGTACAGATTCCGCCTGTCAAGGAAAAATGCAGGCCGCCTCAGCCGTAACAGTTCTGCCGATACGTTTTCGTACGGTCTGCGCAGTAAATGCGCAGACCTGGCTGAACTGTTACCCTCAGCCCATATTGGAAAACCGCTCCACCGCCTTGGTAAAGCTCTCGATGGTCTTGTCCGCATCCCCATGCTCGATCCCGTCGCGGACGCAGTGCCGGATATGGCCCTCGAGCACCACCTTTCCGCACCCGTGCAGCGCGGATTTCGCGGCATTGATCTGCGCCAGGATATCCTCGCAGGGAATATCCTCATCGATCATCCGGTCGATCGCCTGCACCTGGCCGATGATCTTTTTCAGCCTGCGGTGCAGGTTTTCCGAATCCATGCATTGTCTCATCTGTCTTCGCCTCCATACCGTAAGGGGTATATACAGATCATTCCTTTGCCGCCGCTTCGGACTTTTCTCTCATCAGAATGGGCATGAACAGCCCTCCCTGCACGCTCCGCGCGATGAAATGACAGTATTCTCCCGTAACGGTCTCGTACCAGTCGGAAAACGGGACGCGGCTTCCTGTATTCTGAAGGAAATGCGCCACCGGGGCGATCAGCTTCTGCGAAGTCTCCCTGTCCTTCGCCATGGCCGCGCACCAGAGGATCCAGTCGCTCTTGGTATAGTCCCTGCGGCTGTCTAACGGCACGCCGTATTCATTGGTCTTCTTCACGTACCAGTCCAGCTCCTTCTCGTATACCTCATCGGAAAACAGCCCGCTTCCGAAGAATCTGTCCCAGACCAGGTTGTATTTCAGGCTCCAGCTGTCCGGTTTTCCGAAGGCCAGCGCATAATGGCCGTCCGCCCTGGCCCGTTTCTCCCAGTCCGCCGCCATCTCCTGCGCCAGCCGGTGATATTCCTGCGCTTCCTCCTTCCGTCCGAACCGTCCCGCAAGCCGCGCATACGCCTCGATGCCGAGGATCGCCTTGGCGGACAGGTTCACATTATGGGAAAGATGTCCGGCAAAATCATCCGTGCAAAGCTGTTCTCCCGGATCGGCCCCGTAGCGGATCAGATACTGCGTCCACTGCTTCAGGGTTTCCATATACGGCGCAGCGAAATCTCCCTTTCCGTCCAACATGCACACGGCTTCCGTGAGGATCAGCATGTTGCCGCATTCCTCCACGGGCATCTGGTAACGGTGGTCATAGATATCGCTTCCCGCCGGCCAGAAATAAAGCGGAGGGTAAACCGCTCCCTGCTCTCCCGAATGCTGTCTTCTCTTTTCCCAGGAAAGCCCGTATACCTGCCCCCAGGCATAAGGGTATCTGCCCACATCATGGGGCGCGAAATCATACTCCCACACCGGGCAGTCCGCGAACCGGAACACGGGGCGCAGCATGCCCTTCACATATTCCGTGTCAAAAAGCAGGAAAAGCGGTACGGAAGGATAGCTCACATCCACCGTGCCAATGCAGCCGTTGGAATCGTTTTCCTTGGAAAGGAAGATCAGGTTCCCTTCTTCGTCCGTGATCAGCTTATGGGCCGCGAACGCATGCCGGTAAGCGAAGCAGCACAGAAGGGCATAGTCCTCTCCTCCCGTCTCTTCCGCTTTCCGGACAAGCTCCTCATCCAGCGCTTCCGCCCGCGCAAGCACAGCCTCCCGGTCCGCAAGGCTGGCCCCGACCGCTTCCAGGATATCCGCATACCGTAAGGTCCAGTACGCCTTTCTCCACTGTCCGAAATAGTTGATGGAAAGCAGATCGTCATAGGCGATCACAAGCCCTGCCCTGCGCTTTTCTGTTCCGAGGCTCAGCCGGCAGCGCAGATTTCCGTTCTTTTCATCATAGAAAAGCTCCCCTTCTTCCGCTGCCAGATATGCATATCCCCAGTCTATGGTCACATGGTCTCCGCTGTTTCCCAGCGGCCGCTGGAACGCGTTCCCCATCCAGGCATAGGAAAAGGCCGGCTCCCCTTCCGTCTTCTCCCGGCTTCCGGTTCCCCCCACAAGAGGCTCTTTTCTGCTCTGAACCAGATCGGAGGAAGCCAGGAAATCCACATGCACCTCGCAGTCCGTTTTTCTTTCCATGACAAAGTCCACATAGGTGCACGGCCTGGACACCAGCACCGGATCGTCCGCCAGAAGCGGCGACGTGAACCGCACTGTCAGGATGATCTTCTCATTTTCAAACCGATACTCCGTGGACGTGGGAGTGACTTCGACCTCCTTCTGCGGGATAACCTCATGGTATTCCCGGTCCCCCAGGAAACAGGAAACCGCTCCGTCCACGGTCACATAACCGCGCATCTGCTGGCGCGCGCCGCACCAGTGCTCCGGATCGGCGTCATAAAGATGATCCGCGCCTGACCAGATGGAAAAATAAGGATCGTGAAGAACCAGCGGAATGCTGGCTGCCCGTTTGACTTTCATTTTGCCCTCCTTTTCAGCCCTTTGCATGACAGCAAAAATTTTCTTTCATTTATCTTTTTACTATATCTTTACCCAGGATTCAATAAGCGCCGCACATTTTGAAAAATTGTTCATGGAAATGGCCGCAGGCGGATCAACGTCCCGCGCCGTCCGGGCAATGATAGTCCATGCATGCCCTGCTCTTTGTAAAGGGACGTACTCTCTCGTCCGCCACTTTGACGTGTTTGGGATTTTGGGAATATGCCTTCAGCGCCTCCTCATCTGTGAACGTGGAATCCAGCATCACGTCCGCTGTGGAAGAAGGCAGATATTCCACCTGTACATGGATGTCCACAAGCCCCGGGATTTCCCCGCGGAGCCCTTCAAGCCCTTCCCGGATCCCCTGTCTGATCTTCTGTTTTTCTTCCTCTGAAAACTCATCCTTCAGCTGCCATAAAATAACATGCTTTACCATTTCTTTCTCCTTCCGTATTTTTCTTCTCATCCCGGGCCGCCGGCAGGCCCAGTCCTCCGCCGCGCCTCCGGTTTTTCCCTTCCGCTTCATTATCTCAAAACGTGTTATCGCTGTCAATTTTTCCCTGCCCGTTCCTTTTTTTGAACATAAGGGGCAATCAGCTTTTCCGTCTGGCGAAGGGTATCTTCAAACCGACCGTTTTCAAAGGCATGATCCTTCCTTCCGCCGGGGTGTTGATGGGGTAGTTGATGAGAATGTTGGGATCTTTGATAGGGTCGGTCATGCCCAGAGCATAGGTGCCGAAGGCCAGGTTATAATCCCAGGGCAGGATGCTTAGAACACCGTCTTCCTCATATAAAAAGTAATTGTGCCCGGTATGGCCCAGATAGCTGTCCCAATTCATCACAAAAACCTGCACGGTGAAATACCGCAGCACCTCGTCCACGTTGACGGCGGTTTCCAGGTTCTCGCCGGTGGACAGGGTTTTTAGCGCCTCGATCACCCGTTTCTGATCGGCTTCCGATACCTTGAACCTGGCGTTTTCAAAGATCCCGGGATAACTGTCCGGGTCATCGTCGATATATCGCAGCGCCACATCGGCGTTTTCCGCATTCAGGGAACGGTAATCCGGCTTGTACAGCTTCCCGTAATCATTCCCGAAATTCCGGCGGGCAAAGAATTGTTGCCCTTTGCCCGCAGCCCGATATTATGAAACGCTTCTCCGTCGATTTCGACGGTGCAGGCCACATATTCTTCGCCTTCGGCGTCTGCGATAAAAGCGCCCCAGTCCGCAATTTGGATATCAATGGCGTGCACACGGCTGTCGTCAAACAACCGGGTCACATATCCTGGGTTGGCGCTGGCTTTGGGGATCCCCAGCTGTTCTCCGAACATCAGCAATATTGTCAGCATGGCAGCCAAAACCGCCGCGCCGATACAAATCCGGTCAATATACTTATGCTTTACCATCGCCTTATCCCATGTAGTCGCCGTTATAGGAAACCAGCACCACCCGGGACACGCCCGGCATAGCCTCCAGCTCATTGACAAAGGCGCTGCTGTCCTCTTTCAGGCGGACTTCGTAATTCAGTTCCACACAGCCGTTGTCCACGCTCTTGCTTTTGAGATTCAGCCGCCTGACCTGAGATTTGACAAAAATCCGCGCCTGTTCCTCAAT
>DWUW01000142.1 GCA_019120525.1 Candidatus Eisenbergiella stercorigallinarum
AAAGAAGGGCATCCCGCATAAGGTGCTGAACGCCAAGTTCCATGAGCTGGAGGCGGAGATCGTGGCGGACGCCGGCGTGCACGGCGCGGTCACCATCGCCACCAACATGGCCGGACGTGGTACGGATATCAAGCTGGATGAGGAAGCAAGAGCCGTGGGCGGCTTAAAGATCATCGGCACGGAGCGGCATGAGTCCAGACGTATCGACAACCAGCTGCGCGGACGAAGCGGCCGTCAGGGAGATCCGGGCGAATCCAAATTCTACATTTCACTGGAAGACGACCTGATGCGTCTGTTCGGCTCCGAGCGCCTGATCAACATGTTCAACGCGATGGGCGTGCCGGAGAACCAGGAGATCGAGCACAAGATGCTCACCGGCGCCATCGAGTCCGCCCAGAAGAAGATTGAGGGCAACAACTTCGGCATCCGTAAGAATCTGCTGGAGTACGACCAGGTGATGAACGAGCAGCGCGAGATCATCTACGCGGAAAGACGCCGCGTGCTGGACGGCGAGAGCATGCGTGACGTGATCTACAAGATGATCGCGGATATCGTGGACAATACGGTGGATATGGTGATCGGAGAGGACTCCGATGTGGACGAGTGGAATTTCACCGAGCTGAATTCCCTTCTGCTTCCCATCATCCCGCTGGCTCCGGTGACGAAGGAGAGGGTGTCAAAGCCCAGGAAAAACAGCCTGAAGCAGCAGCTGAAGGAGGAAGCCTCCAAGCTGTATGAAAATAAGGAAGCGGAGTTCCCGCAGGCGGAGATGATCCGCGAGCTGGAGCGAGTAGTGCTCCTGAAGGTGATCGACAACAAGTGGATGTCCCACATCGACGACATGGAGCAGCTGCGCCAGGGCATCGGCCTGCAGGCCTACGGCCAGAGGGATCCTCTGGTGGAATACAAGATGAGCGGCTATGAGATGTTCAACTCCATGACGGAAAGCATCCAGGAGGATACCCTGCGTCTGCTCTTCCACATCCGGGTGGAGCAGAAGGTGGAAAGAGAACAGGTCGCCAAGGTGACGGGAACCAACAAGGACGACTCCAAGGCCAAAACTCCCGTGAAAAAGGCGGCGGCCAAGGTCTATCCCAACGATCCCTGCCCCTGCGGAAGCGGCAAGAAGTATAAAAACTGCTGCGGCAGGAACAAATAAGACAGGCCGGAGATTTTAACCGGAAACAGGGAAACAGCGCCGGACGGCGGGCGGACAGACGCCTGCCCGCCGCCGGCTGATTTTTTTCAAAAAGAAAAGGTGGTGATTCGCAATGGTCTTGCTCGATCAGATGAAGCAGGAATTACAGTCTTACAAAACTCCATTAGCGGAAGTGAGGGATTCACTTTAACCTCGCTGAAAAGGAGAAACGGATCGAAGAACTGGAGCGGGAAATGGAGGCTCCGGGCTTCTGGGATAATCCCGATTATTCCAACAAAAAGATGAAGGAACTGAAAAACCTCAAGGATACGGTGGATCAGATAGGCGGTCTGCAGACCCGGTATGAGGACATCGAGACCCTGATCGAGATGGGGAACGAAGAAGAGGATGAAAGCATGGCGGAAGAGATCCGCGGCGAGCTGGATTCCTTTGCACAGGAGCTGGAAACGCTCCGCATCAGCACGCTGCTGACAGGAGAGTATGATAAAAACGACGCGATCCTGAAGCTGAACGCCGGAGCGGGCGGCACGGAAAGCTGCGACTGGTGCGGCATGCTTTACCGCATGTATACCAGATGGGCCGAGAAAAAGGGCTTCCAGGTGGAGGTTCTGGACTATCTGGACGGCGATGAGGCCGGCATCAAATCCGTCACCTTCCAGGTGAACGGAGAGAACGCCTACGGCTACCTCAAGTCGGAAAAGGGCGTGCACCGTCTGGTGCGCATTTCTCCCTTCAACGCCCAGGGAAAGCGGCAGACCTCTTTCGTATCGCTGGACGTGATGCCCAACATCGAAGAGGATCTGGATGTGGAGATCAACGACGAGGATCTGAGGATCGATACCTACCGAAGCAGCGGCGCGGGCGGACAGCACATCAACAAGACCTCATCCGCCATCCGCATCACTCACCTTCCCACCGGGATCGTGGTGCAGTGCCAGAACGAGCGCTCCCAGTTCCAGAACAAGGATAAGGCCATGCAGATGCTGAAGGCCAAGCTGTACATGCTCAAACAGGAGGAAAACGCGCAGAAGCTTTCCGGCATCCGCGGCGAGGTGAAGGAGATCGGCTGGGGCAACCAGATCCGTTCCTATGTCTTCCAGCCCTACACCATGGTCAAGGACCACAGGACCAATTACGAAACGGGAAATGTGGACGCGGTGATGGACGGAAGCCTGGACGGCTTCATCAACGCCTATCTCAAGTGGATCAGCACCGGGAAGGCGGAAGGAGAAGAACAGTAAGTTGAAAGCGGTAATCGTGCCGGAAACTCCGGCATGATTGCCGCTTTTGAGCTTATGGCTATTTCTCCTGTAAGATTGACTTCTTTTACGGTGGGAAGTATAATAAATCATACAAACAGCATACTAATGTATGGAATTGTTAATGAAAAAGGAGTAAAAGGAGGCGAAAGAATGGCTGAACAGGTGTTGATACAATTCCGTGTGGATAAGGATTTGAAACAGGATGTAGCAGATATTTGTGATGCGCTTGGAACAGACATACCGAC
>DWUW01000143.1 GCA_019120525.1 Candidatus Eisenbergiella stercorigallinarum
CGGCTGCTGCCCGGTATCGAAGTCGGGAAGACGGTCGGAAACGCGGTCCGGATCCGGCTGGACATACCGGACGGTGCTGTCATATTCATATTCCACCCAGAAGGTGTCGTTCTTTTTGGGGATTTCCCGAAACGCCACGGTCCTGGCCGGTGCGTCCGCAGGGCAAAGGAATACAGGCCGATGCCCGGTATTCAGGATGCGCACGCCGCTTACCGGATCGCATTCCTTCGGGACGGGAAGATGGACCAGATATTCCTTTCCCGGCTCAAAGAACGCATCCTTTACGCGCAGTCCCGCCTTGAGGTGGATGCGGTAGCGCAGGGATCCTTCCTCCTTCAGGAGCCGGATGGTGCGGTCGCGGAACCGGCCGCGGTCCTCCATATCCCGGATAAGCTGCGGATCCGCCCGGCCCGCAAGGGAAGGATCCACGGCGAGGAGGGTATCCAGAAAGCGGCAGAAGTAGCGTTTCTGGCCTTCCATAAAAATATAGTCTGCCTTTCCTTCCCGTTCCAGGGCGAGGAACTCCTCTTCCGAAAAATCCGGAATCCGGGAGCGGATCAGGGACAGCGCTTCGGAAAAGGAATAAGGATATTCGGAAGGAAGCTGGGAAAGACGGGCGAGTTCCAGCTCAAGGCGGCTTCTTTTCAGCTGCTGTTCTCCGGGCAGGGTAAGATCGGCCCGGTCCGGCCGTTTCAGATAAAAGAGGATCCGTTCGCGCGCTTCCTGCAGGCGGCCTGCCGATACCAGGCGGCGGACGTCTGCGGGAAGGGGAACAAAGAGGGACTGGATGGGTTCGGGCGCAGGCCGGGAGGCCTGTTCTTTTGTAGGGTTCATGGCGGTCCTTTCTTCACTGCAGGCCGGCTGGCGGCAGGTTTCCCGCCGCCGGCCCGGATTGTGCACTACGCAATCATTGTATCACATCCGTGTCCGCAGGAAAAGAATGAAATCGGAAGCCGGAAAGCGGGTCAGCCCTCTATTTCCTCCGTCGCTTCCGGTATGCCGTCCGTTTCCTCCCGGCAGCAGGCTCCGCAGGAGCAGCAGTCGTTTTTCAGCATTTCCTCATACTTGGGAGGGCCAAGCTCAAGGGGCTTGATGGACAGGTCGAGCAGGTCCCCGCAGACGAAGTCCAGACAGATGGTATCGTCAGTCGGCCTGGTGCAGGCCTTTGGGACGACCGCCCGCCCTTTGTGGGGGATCCGGTACTGGGAAAAATATATGGTCTTCAGAAGCACGCTCAGGCCGATGGTAACAGCAGGTTCTTCCGGACAGAAGCAGAGCACCCTGGGGATGGCGATCAGGTTCAGCCCCTGATGAAGGCCGGTGCTGCCGGGGGCGAAGCCCAGCGTATGGATAATGGCCCGGCCTTCCTGCCCGGTCTCGCGGGCAACGCCATAGGGAGCGAAGATCTCAAGCTCCACACAGTCCGGATTGGTGTCTTCATCCATGTACGCATAGTCCGCGCAGGAGGGATCAGCAGGCAGATAGACAGCGCTTACGGTCTGGGTATCCAGGATTTTTCCCGAGCAGTCATATAAGGTGAGGAAGAAGGTTATCTGAAGATCCGTCAGGGTGACCAGATAGCAGTTCGGACGGCCGGCAATGGGGACGGCGCCCGCTTCGCAGCCTTCTGTCCCGGGACCGAAGGCGATATCCATGACCTGTACGGAAATGCGGTCTATGTTGGGGACGGCCGTATCAAGCGGGACGTTTCTGCAGAGGTTGATCCCGAGCTCGTCGTAGACCACGGGAGTGAGGACGGTCAGACAGTCGGGTTCCCCGCAGAGAGGGTCCGTGCAGACGTCGAGACATTTTCCCTCCCGGTCGATCCCGCAGCTGACATATCTTTTGGAGCAGCATTTACATTTGCTATTTTTGCTGGAGGGCATAAGGAACGCTCCTTATCATTTCTTACTCTATCTTATGCTTCCTGATTCTTTTTGTTCGGCTCCGTGAATATATTTATGGTGTGGCCTGGCAATGGGCCGCGGGCATGGAGGGAAAAAATGGCATATCAGATCTTTGAGACGGCGGACGGGCAGAGGACGGCGCTGTACGCGCAGGGAAATTCCGTTTTCTCCTGCCGGCTTCCTTTTATGAGAGGAGCGGCCCCGAGAGAGCTTCGGACAGATTATCTGGCGCATCTGGACGCCGTCCTGTTTAGGGATTCGGTCTGTTTTGTCTATGAAAATCTGGGACATCAGGTGATCATAGATACCCTGGGCGATTCCCCGGCCCGGATCCTGCTGGCGGATATACCGGACGGATACCGGTTTGAAAGTCTGCGGCTTGCCGCGAGGGAGAATGGCCTGTATCTCTTTTACCAGATATGCGGAAAAGGGGAGAAGGCCGGGCTTTATGTCTGTATGCCTTACCGGGAAGAGGTATGGGGGACCGTATTGGAAGGGCAGGAGGGGAACTGGATGACAGAGCCGGTCCGGACAAAGGAGGGGACGGGGCTGCTCTGTCTGGACAGACGGACGGGAAAGCTGCGGCTTTATGACTGGAATGGGGATGCGGATTTTAAGGAACGTCCTCTGATGGAAGAGGCGGAGCACAGGCGTCAGACGGAGGCGCTGCAGGCCTCCTGGAAGGAGGAAAAGGCTGCGTGGCAGGAAGAAAAGGTTGGCTGGCAGCGGGAGAAAGCCGCCTGGCAGCAGGAAAAGGAGGAACGCCTGATCCAGTGCAGGAAGGAATATGAGAGCCGGGTGGAACGGCTGCGGGCGGAATACGAGGGAAAACTGGCCAGATGCCGGGAGGGCTATGAGCTTCAGCTGGGACAGGCGAAGAAGCAATATGACGAACTGGCGCGGACTGCCGTGAAGCTGCAGCAGGTCGGACGGAAGTGGCGGGATAAATACTTTGGGCGGATCGAAGAAAAAGCTTGAAATTTTTCCTGCTCTTTGTTAGAATATCCGCATGGAGATATAGCTCAGCTGGGAGAGCATTTGCTTGACGTGTAAAGGGTCGCAGGTTCGAGTCCTGTTGTCTCCATCCGAAGAGCGGATATGTTCCCGATTGACGGGAATGTATCCGCTTTTTCTCGGCTGTGCTGGATACTTTGACAGGGAGGTAATCTATGAATCTGACAATAGAGACCGGCGTGCCGGCCATAACCGTTTTCCTGCAGGGGCTTCTGAGCTTTTTCTCGCCCTGCGTGCTGCCGCTGGTGCCGCTGTATGTGAGTTACCTGGCGGGAGGGGCGCAGCGGGTGGATGCGGATGGGACGATCCATTATCCGAGGAAAAAGATCCTCGTGAATACCCTGTTTTTCGTGATCGGGGTCAGCTTCACCTTTTTCCTGCTGGGGTTCGGCTTTACCGCGCTGGGACGTTTTTTTACCGATAACCGGATCTGGTTTGCGCGGATCAGCGGCATTGTCATGATCCTGTTCGGCCTGTATCAGCTGGGGCTGTTCGGCCGTTCCGGCGCGATCGAACGGGAGCACAGGCTTCCCTTCCGGCTGGATCGTTTTTCCATGAATCCCTTTGTGGCGCTGCTTCTGGGCTTTACCTTCAGCTTTGCCTGGACGCCCTGCGTGGGGCCGACGCTTGCCAGCGTACTGCTGATGGCGTCTTCCTCCGCTTCGGCGGGCAGGGGATATCTGCTGATCGGCGTCTATACCCTGGGGTTTGTCCTGCCGTTCCTTGCCGTCGGCCTGTTTACGGGTACTGTGCTGGATTTCTTCCGCAGGAAGCGGAATGTGGTCAGGTACACGGTGAAGATCGGCGCGGTGCTCCTGCTCCTGATGGGAATCATGACGCTGACCGGCTTCATGAACGGCATCACCGGGTATCTCTCCCGGATCTCCCCGGGCGGGGCCGCCTCTGTGGAAGAGACGGGTGAACAGCAGGAGGCTGAAGCACAGGAGGAGACGGACGGACAGCAGGAGGCCGGAGCGCAGGGAGAGACGGACGGCGCGGAGGCCGGAGAAGCCTCCGCGGCGGAAAGCGGGGAAGCGCCTTCCCCTGCGGACGAAAGCGAAGAGGAGTCAGAACGGGAAGAGATTCCTGCGTATGATTTTACCCTGACGGACCAGTATGGAAATACGCATACTTTTTCCGACTATAAGGGAAAGACGGTATTCCTGAATTTCTGGGCCACCTGGTGCCCGCCCTGCAAGAGCGAGATGCCGGATATCCAGGCCCTGTATGAAAAATACGGGGAAAACGAAGGGAATCTCATCGTGCTTGGCGTGGCAAATCCAAAAACAGAAGAAGCGCCGAACAATCAGGACGGCACCATCGAAGAGGTGGCTGCTTACCTGGAGGAAAACGGGCTGACCTTCCCGGTGGTGATGGATACCACGGGAGAGCTGTTTTACTGGTACGGGATCAGCGCCTTCCCCACCACCTTCATGATCGACGCCAACGGAAATGTGTACGGCTACGTGTCCGGAGCGCTGACGGCGGATATTATGGAAAGCATCGTGACGCAGACCATGGAAAGCGTGGGACAGGAAAGCGCGGAGGAAGGCTGAGGAAAACGGAGGGAAGACCGCGAAGAACCAGGAAGTAAGAAAAAAAGCGATCGGAACGCATCCGGATAGATGCGCTGCCAATCGCTTTTTGATTTTACAAAAGATGAATGCCGTTCCTTTCCGCCTCATCCGCGATCTCCCGGGGCCAGAGGGAGGACTGCACCTCCCCGATGTGCGCTTTCCGGAGGAAGAACATGCAGATGCGGGACTGGCCGATGCCGCCGCCGATGGTAAAGGGAAGCTGTTCTTCGATGACCGCCTTCTGGAAGGGAAGCTGCGCCCGCTCCGGGCAGCCTGCCTTTTCCAGCTGGGAAAGCAGGGCGTCCTTATCCACGCGGATCCCCATGGAGGAAAGCTCAAGGGCGATATCCAGAACCGGATAATAAACCACGATATCCGCGTTCAGCGACCAGTCGTCATAGTCCGGGGCGCGCCCGTCGTGCCGCTGCCCGGATTCCAGGAGATCTCCGATCTGCATGATGCAGACCGCGCCCTTCGCCTTCGCGATGTAATATTCCCGTTCCTTTGGCGTGTAGTCCGGAAACATATTTTCCAGTTCCTGGGTCGTAATGAAGAAAATATCGTGGGGCAGGATCTCTTCTATGTAGTCATACTGGATGGACATGTATTTTTCGGTCTTTCTGAGCACCTTGTATACGCTGCGCACCACATCCTTCAGGGTATCCAGATTCCGGTCCTGCCTGGAAATGATCTTTTCCCAGTCCCACTGGTCCACATAGATGGAGTGGATATTGTCCGTGACCTCATCCCGGCGGATGGCGCTCATATCCGTATAGAGCCCTTCGCCCTCGCAGAAGCCATATTTTTTCAGCGCGTAGCGCTTCCACTTGGCCAGGGACTGCACCACCTGCGCCTCATATTCATCCTGCTCCTTAATGCCGAAGGAAACGGGCCGCTCGATGCCGTTCAGGTTGTCGTTCATGCCGGAAGCCGGGTCCACGAACAGCGGCGCGGACACGCGCAGCAGGTTCAGCCGTTCTGCCAGCAGCCTCTGAAAGAAATCCTTCACCGTCTTGATCCCTACCTGGGTATCGTGCAGGGACAGGGCGGATTCATAATTTTTCGGAATTTTCAAATGTTCCATATCTGCCTCTTTTACCTCTTTTTTCATGTCATACGGCGGCGTATCCATCCGGAAGGATGCCTGCCACGCTATCTATATTAAGCCTCTCCCGTCTGCCTGTCAATGAAAAAACGGTTTTGGAAGGCCTGCCTGAGACCCGGGCTTTGGTCCGCCGCTTCCCCGCTACAGAATGCCCGCCGCCCGCGTCAGGAGAAAAACGGCCATCAGGGCAGGCTGGTGGATCATATAGATGGGGAGGGTATGCCGGCCGATGGATTCCAGGGGAGCGCACAGGCTCCTTCGCCCGATATGCAAAAGAAGAGCGGCCGGCTGGAGACCCTTCTTCCCGGAAAGGCAGCGGAAAGTGAAAAAACCGCTCCAGAACAGGAAGATCCAGGGAAGAAGGGCGAAATAATCGGTGGAAAAGAAGCCGGGCCAGGGAAATCCCAGGACCATCATAAAAGCGCCCTGATACAGGAAATCAGGAAGGGCGATCAGGCGGAAGCCTTCAAAACCGAGCCAGCCGGAGGATACCTCCCTTGTCAGGAAAAAAAGAAGCAGGCAGCCGACGAGGCCGACAGGGCCTGGAAGGCGCGTAAAGAGCGGGTAAAGGGGAACAGTAAGCAGCACAGCCAGGCCGAAGAAGCTTAAAACGCCCATCAGGATCAGGGATTCCGGCATGACAAGAGCGGTGGCGGCAGTGACCAGCAGGCCGCAGACGGAAAGCAGCAGGCCGCGCTTTACCCGCTTTTTGACGTCAAAGCGGCCAAGGCAGAAACAGAAGCCGGACAGAAAGATGAAGATCCAGCAGATCCCCTGCTGCCACAGATAACCGGGAAGACCGCGGTAGCCGGGGATATTGGCGCCGTACAGATAGACCAGATCGTAGGCTCCGTGATAGGCGATCATGGAGAGAAGATTGAAGCCCCGAAGCAGATCCAGCCCGGGAAGCCGGGACGCCCAGGCGGTATTGGAAGCGCTCCGGCCATGGCCGGACAGAAGGGAAGAAATCGCCGGTTTCACTGCGCACCTCCTTCCAGGGGAAGGGACCGCGGATGCCGCCTGCGGTCCATAAGCAGGATCAGGAGAAAGGCCGCAAGGCTGGCGAGGCTTACCACAATGCCGATGAAAAAGCCGGCGGGCCGATAATCCAATTCAATGGCATGCGTCCCTTCCGTCAGGGAAAGGCTGATGAAGGTATCATCAAACAGGCCGGGCTGTACCTCCTTACCGTCCACCAGGATCTTCCAGCCGGGCTCATAAGCTACGCTGAGGATCAGTTCTCCCGGTTTGGAAACATCAATGTGGCCGCTCAGGTGCGTAGCGCTGAAGGAATCCACGGCCAGCGTCTGTTCGCTCAGCAGGGAGATGACCTGGTCCATGAGGTCAAAATTCAGGCGGAAGGCAGAAGCCCTCAGGCTGCTGCTGTCCTCAGAAGTGAGAGAGATCACGTCGCCCGCATCATGCCAGCCCAGATCACAGATATAATGATATTTCAGCTTGGAGAAGGTTTTGCTTCCGGCCTCTGATTCCATTTTCAGAGTATCCACGCCGGTATCGCCGATCCAGGCATAATAGTGGCCGCTTACATCGGCGGTGATGATGGAAGCTCCGTCCGCTTCCTGCATGGCCCCTACGGAAGTGAACAGATTTCCTTCCACGCCGAGAGCCTGCGCCATACGGTTCTGGGTGTCGATGGGCGTTATGCCTTCCTCATCCAGGGACTGCTCCAGCGTATCCGTCCTGGTATCCTCCAGATCGCCCAGGAGCGTGTCAAGGGCTGTGGCCTGCCGCGCGCCGGATTTGGGAAGGGAGGCGGCAAAATCCCCGCTTACCAGGAATCCCAGGGGCAGGCTGTAGCGGCATTCATACAGATAAATCTCCCCCTCCTGGTCGATGAGCGTATAAAGAGCAGGATCCTCCTGCGGCGAACGGGAGAACATGTACCGTACGCCCAGAAGGGCGGAGGAAAAAGGCGTCGCTCCGTCGAAGCAGTAGAAGACCTTGCTGTCCGACATTCCCATTTTGTCATAAAATTCCTGCACATGGCCGTTGGAGGTGGAAGAGAACAGGGAGGCGGTGGGATAACCCACCAGCGTGCCGTCGTTTTTGGTGACCCGGCTGGTCTTTTCAAACCGGTAAAAATCCGGATCCTTTTGCCTGGTCCGTTCGGCAAGCGCCTGGTAGCTGTCCAGATTATCCAGATAGCTGCTTCTGCTGGTAACGGAGCAGCTTGTGACCCAGGTATTGACGCCGGCTTCCAGCGTGACGCAGACAAGTGCCAGCGAGGCGAGCAGCCGCAGGCCCGAACGCCTTCCGGCCGTTCCGGAAATCCTTCCGGTCCGGCAGAGATAGAGAAATACGCCGTACAGGCAGAGGAACAGGGCGGTCAGAAGGAAGGTCTCCGTCCGGTATGCCTCCCCGTCAGCCATCAGCTTTTCAAACAGGAGCACGAGTCCCAGGGAGAAGCAGAAGCAGCCTCCCAGAGCCTTCAGCGAGCAGGCGCGGATGGAAAGCGCCGCCCTGGCGCAGAGGGTAAGAAGCAGGAAAATATACAGGAAGGACTGGCGGCAGGGCAGGGAATCCGGATAATTCATGCCGTGCCAGATAAAATTCAGCATATTTGCGGAAAAGCTCAGGAGAAGGAACGCCAGCAGCCCCAGATGCGCCGCCTTTTCCCGAAGGGGGATCTTCGGGTTTGCCACATACAGGGGGACCAGCAGAAAAACAGCCACCCCGCAGTAGAGATTGGGCCAGTGGTCCAGGCCGGTTTCCACTGTCACATTCATACAGTGACGCGCGATCATATCCAGGAAAGAGAAATAAAAGGTCAGCGTATCCGGAAAGCTGAATTCACTGAAATCGGTCAGATGCAGGGCCGCATATTCCGGAATGAGAAGAACCGCGGCCATTCCGCCTGCCAGCAGGGAAAACAGGGCGAACCGGACGGACGCGCGGGCCATGTGCCGAAGGGACATATGGCTGCAGGCCAGCTGGAGAAGGAAATACAGCACCAGAAAAATACATACCATGATGGAAATGTAATAGTTGGTGAGGATGCAGAGGGCAAGGCTGATGCAATAGAGCCTGTATTTTCCTTCCTTCACAAGAGCTTCCAGCCCCAGGGCGATCAGGGGAAAGAGGAAAACGCAGTCCAGCCACATCACATTCCAGTTATAGGCGGCCAGATAGCCGGAAAGAGCGTAAAAAATGGCGAAGGGGACCAGGAGGAGGGTTTTCGTCCGAAAATGCCTGGTCAGAAAGAAGCAGAAGGTAAAGCCGCACAGGCCGATTTTCAGGGCGACCATCCAGGTCATAAACTCGATCAGATACGCGTCGGGAACCAGAAGGATAAGCCAGTTGAAGGGGCTTGCCATATAATAGCCGTACAGGGCAAGAAAATTGGATCCGATCCCCACATCCCAGGAATAGAAAAGGCTTTCCCCGGTTTTCAGCTTATGCTGCATTTCCGACAGGAAGGGGACGTACTGATGGTACATGTCGGAATGCATGAAGCTTTCATCCCCGAAGGGATAGACGCCGTTGATTATGAAAATACAGGCCATGACGGCAAGGGGGAGAAAAAAAGACAAAAGACAGGCCGCATTGTCCTGCGCGATGTCAGACAGGGCGCGAAAAAAAGAGCGCCTGGAAGCTTGGTTTTTCATTGGATACCTCCTGGAGGGGCCGCGCGGATATCCGCGCGGCCCGACATGGGTTAGTCGGCAGAGCTGTCAAAAAGGCGGTAATACTGATAACCTCTGTAATCGGAAAGGAGTTCGGGCTGATCGTCGGCATTGGTGAAGGTCCCGTCCGCCAGCGTCACATGATTGGCGCTGATCACAGGAACCGTCCCGGAAAAGCCGGAAAGCCAGGCGAAGTATCCGTCCATGGGAATCCCCGCCGCCGCAAGGGTCCTGGAAGCCAGGTAGTTGGCGCTGGTTTCTACGCCGGAACTCTCTTCTATATCGAAATTGGCCCAGATGAAGAAGGGTACCTTGTAACGGTCAGCCTGTTCCTCCTGGGTCAGGGTGGAGCTGCTTTTCCCGTTCTGCTTCAGGATCGGCTCGATCACAGAATTAGTGGTCTGGTGATCCCCGAAAAAGACGATCACCGTCTCCTCCTCCTGCCCGGCAAACCAGGAAATGAGATCTTCCAGGGCACTGTCGCTCAGGCTCAGAAGGGACAGATAATTGTTCAGCGTCTGGGAGCCGTCTTCCACTTCGATCTTCGGATCGAAATTGTCAAAGCTTTCCGTATAGGAGGAATGATTCTGCATGGTCACATTGAACAGAAACAGAGGCTCATCCCCCTTGTTTTCAAAGATCTCGATGATCTTTTCAAAATCGGACCGGTCGCTCACATAATCACGGACCTTGGCCGGATCCTCAAAGTCAGGAAGAAAGTACATCTCGGAAAAGCCTATGGCCGGATATACCGTATCCCGGTCCCAGCCGGAGGCATGGTAGGGGTGCATGGCTACGGTCCGATAACCGAGAGAAGCAAGGTGGGAGGCCAGGGAGGGCGTGCCCTCTCCGATATACTGCTGGTAGGGAATGCTTCCCTGCGGCAGAAAAGCCATGGTATTTCCGGTCAGATACTCAAATTCCGTATTGGCCGTGTTGCCGCCGAGGACAGACACATTGAGCCATCCGGAAACCGTGTTTTTTGCGCCCTTAAGCATGCTGTGCACGAAGGGCATATAGTCCTGGCTGACGGAAAAATCGCCGAGTATGGCCGGATCGGAAAAGGCCTCGTCCATGATGACGATGAGGTTGGGGAGCCGTCCAGTCTCGCCGGACGGCGCATCCGCCGTGCCGGAGCCTCCGGCTGCCGCCCGGGTCTCATCCAATGCCGCGAGTTCGGCAGCCGCCGTATCTGCGTCATACCCCGCGGGCTTATCCACGGACATATAGCGCAGCTCCATGACAAAAGCGAGGGCCGTGCCGTTTTTAAAGCTGATGGTGGTGGGGGTGAAAAGCTTGTTGTACAGCCGCAGCTTCTGCTCTACGATCTCATCGGAATGGAACATCAGGCCAAAAGCGCCAAGCAGGACCACCAGCGACGCCGCGACGGGAAGCCGCAGCTTCCAGGTTCCCTTTTTCAGGGTGAAGCGGCAGAAAAATTCCAGGATCAGAAGCAGCACGAAGCCCAGGACGACAAGCAGGGCCTCTCTGTCCAGCGTATAATCATAATTCCCCGCCACGCTGGCTGCCGTCCCCACGGAAAGCAGGTCCCAGGGCTGGATGGGGACGGAACGGAAGTTCAGCACGAAATAATTCACAAGCCCGTATATGCCGAAAAACAGGGTTTCCGTCATCAGCGCCACATGAAGCCGGCCAAACGCCGCGAACAGAAGCAGCGCCAGAAGCTCAAACATGACCAGGTTCAGGACCTGGGGCGTCGTCTTCATGGTTTCAAACGGATTGTGCGTGTACCATTCCAGCAGATAAAAGGTCGCAGCCGGGGCAAGAAACAGCATGATCAGGCTGAGACGGCTTTCCCGGATCTTTTGTATCACTTTTTTCATAACAGTCTTATGACTCCTCCTCAAAACCGGCATTTCCGGCCGCTTCGGGACAGAATATGCCATGATTTCTGTTACATTCTAGTCATGAGGCCCCTGTCTGTCAAGTAAAGCCACAAAGAATTCATACTTTCGGGGAGCGGCTGTGATATAGTTGATATAGGAAAGAAAGGACAGGCGCAGGCTATTGTCGGAGGAAGGGAGAAAAGAAATGAGGATTTCGGAAAAAATCATGCTTGCCGCAGAAAAACAGCTGAACGCAGACTGCGGGATCGGGGAGAACAGGGAACATGTGGTAAAGGCTGCAAACGGCATCCTTTTTTGCCGCGCACCCCGTTTCCCGGAGAAAGGGTATCTGACGGCAGCTTCCTTTGGGGAGCTGGTAAGGCAGGCCATGCAGAAGGAAACTGGCATGCAGGCCAGGATCTACGAAGGGATTGACCCGTTTTTCAGAGGGATCCTGTGCGGAGGAAGGGTGCGGATCATGGCTGCGGACGAGATCTTTGACTGGTGTGTGAGGGAATACGGAAGCCTGAAGCATCCGGAGTGGCTGGGGCAGTTTTCCGGACTGCGTGCCCTGGATGGGAAGTTGCGCAGATACGGCCGCAGGATAGAGGATGTGAGACTGAACTTTCTTCCCGGCGGAAAAAAGGAGGAACGGGACCGGAAAGACAGCTTCCCTTTTGAGATCAGATGGATGGAGGAGGGAGACCTGGCAGGACGGAGGGACCTGGCAGCGTTCCGGCACGCGGTCTGCGGTTCCGAACTGACGCCGGACGTGCTGGCCGCGGCGGCCCTGAAGGACGGGCGGATCGTGGGAATGGCCGGAGCCACGCAGGACTGCGGCCTGCTGTGGCAGATCGGGGTGGATGTGGATGAGGCGTACAGGGGGAGGGGAATAGCGACGGTACTGGTCCGGCTTCTGAAAGAGGAGATCCTGCGGAGAGGGAAAATTCCTTTTTACGCAACCTCACAGTCCCATATCCTGTCCATGGACACTGCTCTGGGCGCGGGATTTCTCCCCGCGTGGACAGAAATCTACGCCGCCGCGTCCCGGTCCGGAAGATAAAAAATCCTTTATGGGATTTCGCCCGGAAGTATGATATAATCCAGTTGTCTGCCGTTGAAAAAAGCTTTGGGATAAAGGAAGGATGAATATGGACGGACATGGATTTCATAAGAGGGAACTGGCCCCGATCATCGCGCTGCTGTTTTTCGTCGCCGCAGTCCTTATTCTCTGCGCAGTGAGCGTGGGGAAAAAGGCGGATGCCCGGGAAAAAGCAGCTGCAGAGAGCATGCCGCAGACGCAGGAGAGCGTGGGGGATATGCTCCAGACACAGGAGAGCGCGGAAGACACGCTCCAGACGCAGGAGAACGCGGAACGCATACCTCAGCCGCGAAAGACGGAGACCGCAGAGGCGCAGAGCATTGTCCCGGTACTTGAAAAAGAAACGGAAAGCACGCCTTCGGCTTCCGGCGGCGCAGGCCGGAATGGGACGGAAGAAAAGACCGAAGAAAAGACCGACGGGCAGATGCTTGCGGAGATGATGGATTATTGGTCGAAAGGAAATGTGGAAGCGGTGGAGGATCTGTGCGGCCTTCCCCGTTACCGTTCCATGTCCGCGTCCCTGCAGGGACCTTCGTATTTTTATTATTACGGGGACAAGGACGATCAGGGAAAACCGGAAGGCACGGGCATTGCCGTCTACGGAGGGGATCAGTATTATTACGGCCAATGGTCGGAGGGCGTGCGCAAAGGCCAGGGAACCTGGCTGAAGATGTATTACTATACGGATTCTGACGCAGACGCTGACCGTACGGTGGTCAGCCACAGCTATACCGGAGAATGGGAAAACAACCTGCCGAACGGGGAAGGGCATGAGCAGTACGGGCTTGATACCGGCCTGGCAGAGCCGGGCAGACGTTACCTGCAGAATGTGATAGGAAATTTCAGCAACGGGCTGTACGACGGGAAGATGTATCTCATGACGGAGGATTCGGGAGGCAACGTTCAGGAATGGTACGGGACTGCCTCCCAGGGCGTGTTTGAGACCTTTGAAGGACGGGATCTGGAGGGACGGGTGCCTGTCTGCCAGGACGCAAAGGATCCGGACAGCCATCTCTGGATCCGCCCGCTTGATAATATCGACCTGGGAGTGGAGGAGGTCCGGCAGCAGGTGACCGCGCAGGACTGATAGAACAGGAAAAATACAGGAGAGGAGAACGGATAATGAGCAAGGCAGCGCAGGGCAGAGACGTGGAAGAGAAAAAGATTCGGGAAACGGGACGGGATAAAAACAGCAGGGCCAGTGACAAAATGGGCACTATGGCCATGAACCCGCTGCTTTTGTCCATGGCGCTTCCCATGATGATCTCCATGCTGGTGCAGGCGCTTTACAACATTGTGGACAGCGTGTTCGTTTCCATGATCAATGAAGACGCGCTGACAGCGGTGTCCCTGGCATTCCCCATCCAGTCGCTGATGATCGCCGTGGGTGCGGGAACCGGGGTGGGGATCAACGCGGTCCTTTCCAGAAGCCTGGGAGAAAGGGATCAGGAAAATGCGGATAAAGCGGCAAAGAACGGGATTTTCCTGGCGTTTCTGTCCTGTGTGGCATTTATGGTCCTGGGATGGTTGATCGCGGAGCCCTTTTATCTGAGCCAGACGGATGACCCGGAGATCGTAGCTTACGGCGTCAGTTATCTGACCATTGTCTGTGTGCTGTCCATCGGTATGTTTTTCCAGATGACCTTTGAAAAACTGCTCCAGTCCACAGGACGTACCATGTATACCATGTTCACCCAGGGAACAGGCGCTATCCTGAATATTATTTTTGATCCGATCATGATCTTCGGCCTGTTCGGGTTTCCGGAAATGGGAGTGGCCGGCGCCGCGGCAGCTACGGTATTCGGACAGATCGTAGCGGCTGCCCTTGCCATCTTTTTCAATGTGAAGGTCAATAAGGACATCAATATCGGTTTTCGCCGCTTCCGGCCGGACGGAAGAATGATAGGGACCATTTATAAGGTAGGGATCCCATCTATTATCATGCAGGCGATCGGTTCTGTCATGACCTATGGGATGAATCTGATCCTGATCCAGTTTACCTCCACCGCGACAGCGGTGTTCGGCGTATACTACAAGGTGCAGAGATTTGTGTTCATGCCGGTGTTCGGCCTGAATAACGGCATGGTCCCTATCATTGCTTACAATTACGGCGCAGGAAACCAGAAGCGGGTACGCCAGGTGGTAAAGCTCAGCGTGATGTATGCGGTCGCGATCATGCTGGTCGGGCTTCTGGTATTTCAGACAGTTCCGGATAAGCTGCTCGGCCTGTTCAACGCTTCGGAAAACATGCTTTTGATCGGGGACCGCGCGCTTCGCACCATTAGCTTAAGCTTCCTGTTCGCGGGCTTCTGCATTGTGATTGGAAGCCTTTTCCAGGCACTTGGAAACGGCGTTTACAGTCTTTGCGTATCGGTGGCCAGACAGCTTGTGGTATTGCTTCCGGCCGCGTTCCTTCTTTCGCTGAGAGGAAAGGTGGAGAATGTCTGGTGGGCATTTCCTATTGCGGAGATCATGTCCCTGTGCGTAACGCTGTTCTTTTATCGCCGGATTGATAAAAAGATCATCCGAAGGATCGGGGAAAAAACGGAGTTTGCCTGATATGGCAGGGTGGGATATCCTGTTTCTGCGGCCTGCGCCGGCATCGGTTTTTTGCCGGCCGCAGGCCCTGAAACCTGCGGCCGTCGGGAAGCGGCAGAAAATTTTGGGGACCTGTTTGAAAAATTTTTTGGGTCCGTTTGAAAAAAAGCTTGCCAAGAAGGCATTTATCTGTTATTATACTACCTGCACGGGGCATTGGCGCAGTTGGGAGCGCGCCACACTGGCAGTGTGGAGGTCACGGGTTCGAATCCCGTATGCTCCATTTTATTTCTCCTGAAGAACAGTTCTGTTATGCTTCTGAGTCCGCAATCTTCTGTTGCGGCGGCAGAACTGCAGGTGAGATAAATTCTTTTTTCTTTTTTTCCAATGATCAGGATAACCTTATATCAGCTGTGGATCCTTGAAAATTGAATAGACTTTCTATTTCTTTTGTGGTATGATCGCCTGACGGGGAGGAATTGCATATGGATGGTCAGGAATTGCTGCGTGCGATATCAGATCTGCTGGATGACAGGCTGGGCAACCGGTTTGAAGGGATAGATGCCAGATTTGATGCGATGGAGAAGAGGATGGACGGGATAGATGCCAGGCTGGACGGGATAGATGCCAGGCTGGATGGGATAGATGTCAGGCTGGACGGGATAGATGCCAGGCTGGACGGGATAGATGCAGGCTGGACGGGATAGATGTCAGGCTGGACAGGATGGAAAAGAGACAGGATGAGATGGAACTTCGCCTGGAAAAGGTGGAGTCCGATACTTCCGCGCTCAGGCATGGGCAGATTGAGATGCATAAAGAACTGAAGAATCTGTCAGCCCGTGTGGAAAGCACTTATATGCTTGCGCTTGATGCGTGGGGAAAGAGTACGGAAAACAGGAATCTGCTGGAAGCCATGCATTGAAACGAAAGCGGCCGGAAGGCGGAAAAAGGGGAACTCGAAAAAAAGGATTTGTATCAGAAGAGCGGTCTGCTGCGGAAGAAAGGAAACGCCTGTATGGGCAGGCGATGGAGAAAAGAAAATGGAAAATCTGGACATGCTGAACGACAGACAGAGGGAGGCGGTGCTTCAGACGGAAGGCCCCGTACTGATCCTTGCCGGGGCAGGAAGCGGGAAAACACGCGTGCTGACGCAGAGGATCGCATATCTGATCGAAGAAAAGAAAGTGAATCCCTGGAATATCCTCGCGATCACCTTTACTAATAAAGCCGCGGGGGAGATGCGGGAGCGGGTGGATGCAATCGTGGGCTTCGGAGCGGAGAGCATCTGGGTATCCACCTTTCATTCCATGTGCGTCCGTATTCTGAGGCGGTACATAGACAGGTTGGGATTCGATACCAATTTTACCATATATGATACGGATGACTCCAAAAGCGTGATGAAGGAGATCTGCAAGCGGCTGAACATTGATACGAAGATTTATAAGGAAAGGGCGCTGCTTGCGGAGATTTCATCGGCAAAGGACGAGCTTGTCTCTCCGGAGGAATACAGCCTGAATACCATGGGGGACTTTTCCAAAAGAAGGATGGCGGAAGCCTACAGGGAGTATCAGGATACGCTGAAAAAGAACAATGCGCTGGATTTTGATGATCTGATCGTGAAAACGGTGGAGCTGTTCCGGATGAATCCGGATGTGCTGGACAGTTATCAGGAGCGGTTCCGTTATATCAGTGTGGACGAGTATCAGGATACCAACACCGCGCAGTTTGAGCTGGTCAGGCTTTTGTCGCAGAAATACAGAAATCTCTGCGTGGTGGGTGACGACGACCAGTCGATCTATAAATTCCGGGGGGCGAATATCCGCAATATCCTGGATTTTGAGAAGGTGTTTCCGGAGGCGGCGGTGGTAAAGCTGGAGCAGAATTACCGTTCCACGCAGACGATCCTGGATGCGGCAAACGCCGTGATCAGGAACAATACCGCCAGAAAGGATAAGAGGCTCTGGACGGACCAGAAAGAAGGAGAGAAGGTCCATTTCCGCCGGTTTGAGACGGCTTATGAGGAAGCGGAGTTCATTGCTTCGGATATCGTGCAGAAAAAGAAGAGGTACGGGGCGCAGTACCGGGATTTTGCCGTATTGTACCGCACCAATGCCCAGTCCCGGCTTCTGGAGGAACGGTTCATCCTGGAGGGGATTCCCTATGACGTGGTGGGCGGCGTGAATTTTTACGCCAGAAAGGAGATCAAGGATGTCCTTGCCTATCTGAAGACTATTGAAAACGGCAGGGATGATCTTGCGGTAAAGCGTATCATCAACGTGCCCCGAAGAGGGATTGGAGCCACGACCATTCTGCGGGTGCAGGACTATGCCGACGGGCGGGGGATCAGCTTTTTTGACGCCCTGTGCGAGGCGGACCAGATTATGGCGGTGGGAAAAAGCGCTTCCAAAATAAAACCGTTTGTCACCATGATCCGGGCTTTCCGAAGCAAGATGGAATATTACGGCCTGGAGGAGCTGGTCCAGGATGTGCTGGATACCACGGGCTATGGGAAGGAGCTGGAGGAATCCGACGAGGAGGACGCGCAGGACAGGCTCCAGAACATCGATGAATTCATCAGTAAGGTGGTGGCCTACGAGACCGGCCATGACGAGCCGACGCTGTCCGGCTTCCTGGAGGAGGTGGCCCTGGTCGCGGACGTGGACAATGTGGACGGGGCGGACAACCGGGCTCTCCTGATGACGCTGCATGCCGCAAAAGGGCTGGAATTTCCCTTTGTGTATCTTTCGGGGATGGAGGACGGGATTTTTCCCGGTTATATGACGATCTCGTCAGACGACCCCTCCGCCATGGAGGAAGAGAGAAGGCTCGCCTACGTGGGGATCACGCGGGCAAAAGAGGAACTTACGCTGACCTGCGCAAGGCAGCGCATGGTCCGTGGAGAGACGCAGTATAATCCGGTCAGCCGGTTCGTCCGGGAGGTCCCC
Source organism: Candidatus Eisenbergiella stercorigallinarum (assembly GCA_019120525.1). Classification (GTDB taxonomy): domain Bacteria; phylum Bacillota; class Clostridia; order Lachnospirales; family Lachnospiraceae; genus Eisenbergiella; species Eisenbergiella stercorigallinarum. The sequence goes on from DWUW01000143.1 coordinate 17,680, forward strand.
CAGGAGCTTCTGGATGAAAAGCTTCCCATGTTCCGAAAAATGCCGGAGCTGGAGGAATTCCAGGAAAACCCGCAGATCCGGGAACGCTTCCGCAGCGCGCCGTACGGGGGGAATTACGGAACCGCCCCCGTTTCGGATTTTCGTCCGAAGGCCGTGGCGAAGCCCAGGAGGACCGCGGAAGAAAACAAACCCTTCATCGCCCGGGGGCTGGACAGCCTTTCCGGCGTGAACGGCTTAAACCGCGGCGGGCAGGGGAAGGCGGCAGCGCTGGAATATGCGCAGGGAGACCGTGTGAGCCATATGAAATACGGTGAAGGGACGGTGCTTCAGATCGAGGACAGCCCCAGGGATTACCGCGTGACCGTGGACTTCGACAGGGCGGGAACGAAGATCATGTACGCCGCATTCGCGAAACTGAAGAAACTATGAGAAAAGCCCCGTGCCTGGCCAGATCTGTGCAGAAAATGGGAAAAACATTTTAAAATTATGAAAAATTTATAGTAAACATTTGTAAAAAGTGGTATGATAATACAGTATTCAGGGATGTGCTATGGCGCATACTATACGGTAGAAAGGATGGTTGGCATGGGAAAGCTGGAAGAG
>DWUW01000144.1 GCA_019120525.1 Candidatus Eisenbergiella stercorigallinarum
TGCGACGTTTCTCTCTCCGAGCACAGAAACGGCACTCTGGTCTGCCACTACTGCGGCTATACGCGGCCGGCGGTGCAAATCTGCCCGGAATGTGGCTCCCGCTATATTCTGGGCTTCCGGGCGGGAACCGAACAGATCGAGGAGCAGCTTCACCGGATGTATCCGGACAAAAAAGTGCTGCGGATGGACGCGGACACCACCCGGAAGAAGGAGAGCTATGAACAGATCCTCGCCTCCTTTGCCGCCGGGGAGGCGGATGTGCTGGTGGGCACCCAGATGATCGTGAAGGGACACGATTTTCCGGCAGTCACCCTCATGGGAATCCTGGCGGCGGATATGTCCCTTTCCGCCTCGGACTACCGGGCGTCGGAGCGCACCTTTCAGCTTCTGACCCAGGCGGCGGGCCGGGCGGGCCGGGGCAGCCGCCCCGGCGAGGTGGTGATCCAGACCTACCAGCCGGAGCACTACAGCATCGTCCACGCGGCGGCGCAGGATTACGACGGCTTTTATGAGGAGGAGATCCTGTACCGGAAGCTTCTCTCCTATCCGCCTGCCGCCCACATCCTGGCCGTCCAGATCGGAGCGGCGCAGGAGGAGGCGGGAGCGGCGCTTGCAAAACGGCTTTCCCTGCTGGCCGGGGATCTTCCGGAGGGGAGCTTTCTCATCGGTCCGGCGCCCGCCTCCATCGGAAAGATCAGCGACGTATACCGCTTTGTCATCTATGTCAAAAGTCCGGATTACGATGTGCTCATCCGCGTCAAGGACCGGATGGAGAGCTGGCTGAAGGGACAGGAGGACAGAGACGGGAGAGAGGGAAGAAGCAGGACGGTACAGTTTGATTTTGACCCGATGAACCCATTTTGAGAACGGAAAAAATACATGGATCATATAAAAAAACGCCCTTTGGCCGCGCCGTATGCTCCGGCGTCCGCCAGGCGTTGAAACGGAGGAAAAAAATGGCAATCAGAAATATCAGAACGATCGGAGATCCCATCCTGGAAAAGATCAGCAAGGAGGTGAAGGAGATGACGCCCCGCACGCGGGAGCTCATCGACGACATGCTGGAAACCATGTATGAAGCCAACGGCGTGGGCCTTGCCGCCCCCCAGGTGGGCGTGCTCAAGCGCATCGTGGTCATCGACGTGACCGGGGAGGACCCGATCGTTCTCATCAATCCCCGCATCATGGAGACCAGCGGCGAACAGACCGGCGGCGAGGGCTGCCTTTCCGTTCCCGGAAAGAGCGGCGTCGTCACCAGGCCCAATTACGTGAAGGTGAAGGCCTATGACCGGGACATGAACCCCATCGAGCTGGAAGGCATGGAGCTTCTGGCACGGGCCTTCTGCCATGAGATCGACCATCTGGACGGACACCTGTACGTGGAAAAGGTGGAAGGCGAGCTGGCCGATGTGGAGGAGGAATAGTGTGACAAATAAGCCTGATGGCTTATTTGTCACACGGCAATTTGTGCCGGAGCGTCACAAATTGCTTTTAGGCATCTGAGAAATCGCATTCGCGATTTCTCTTCGCCCCGTCGCTACGCTCCGGAACGGAGATTGAAAAGAAACTCTAAGGCGTCAGAAGACGCCGCCTAAGAGTTTCTAAGTTTCATGCCGAAGAATGGCCCTTCGGGCCATTCTTCCAGAGTTGTGGAGGTGGTAAATGTGAAAATCGTTTTCATGGGAACGCCGGAGCTGGCGGCGGGGGTATTGAAGTCGCTGTATGAAGCGGGACATGAGATTGTCGCCGTGGTGACCCAGCCGGATAAGCCGAAGGGCAGGAGCAAAACGCCGCAGATGTCCCCGGTGAAGGAATTCGCCCTGAAAAAGGGCATCGAGGTCTTTCAGCCGGTCCGCATCCGAAAGCCCGAGGCGGTGGAAAAGCTGAAGGAATACGACGCGGAGGTGTTCGTGGTGGCCGCCTTCGGCCAGATCCTCTCTCAGGAGATCCTGGATATGCCGAAATACGGCTGCATCAACGTGCACGCCTCCCTGCTTCCCGCTTACAGAGGGTCCGCGCCCATCCAGTGGTGCATCCTCAACGGGGAAGAAAAGACGGGCGTGACCATCATGCAGATGGACGCCGGGATCGATACGGGAGACATGCTTCTGAAAAAGGAGGTTCCCATCCTGCCTTCCGACACGGCGGAAAGCCTGTCGGATAAGCTGGAGCAGGCAGGAGGAGAGGCGATCGTGGAAGCGCTTGCGCTTCTGGAGCGGGGAGAGCTGAAGGCCGTAGCGCAGAATGAGGCGGAAAGCAGCTATGTTTCCATGATCAATAAGGAAATGGGACGGATTGATTTTTCCCGTTCCGCGGCAGAGATCGACCGGAGGATCCGGGGCCTGTACCCCTGGCCCGGCACCTTTACTTCTTATCAGGGAAAAACCCTGAAGCTCTGGGAGGCCGTCCCGCTTTCTGAGGAAACGGGCGGACAGCCCGGAAGCATTGAGCGGGTGGAGAAGGACGCCGTATATGTGAATACCGGAAAGGGTATTCTGAAAGTGACGCAGCTTCAGCTGGAAGGAAAGAAACGCATGCAGGTGAAGGACTTTCTGTTGGGCTGCAGGATGGAAAAAGGAGACATGTTAGGATGTTAGGTTACGGATACGGTTACTATTTTGACCCCACCTATATACTGGTCATCATCGGCGCGATCCTGTCCATCTGGGCGAGCAGCCGGGTGAACAGTACCTACGCGAAGTATTCCCGGGTGCGCAGCATGACGGGAATGACCGGCGCGGAGGCCGCAAGAAGGATCCTGGACTTTAACGGCCTTACCAACGTGCGCATCGAGCATGTGCGGGGAAACCTGACGGACCATTATGATCCGTCCGCCAAGGTGCTGCGCCTGTCCGACGCCACCTACGCTTCAGGCAGCGTGGCGGCCATCGGGGTGGCGGCGCATGAATGCGGCCATGCGGTGCAGGATAAGGAAAGCTACGCGCCGCTTCGCATCCGCACGGCGCTGGTTCCCGCGGCCAACCTGGGCTGTAAGCTTGGCATCCCGCTGGTGATCCTGGGCCTGATCCTTGGCCTGAACAGCACCCTCGCCATGATCGGCGTGTGGATCTTCGCGATCTCCGTGCTGTTTCAGATCGTGACCCTGCCGGTGGAATACAACGCCTCCGGACGGGCGCTTCGGATGCTGGAGGACTATCATATTCTCGGCGGACAGGAAACGGAGATGGCAAGGAAGGTGCTCGGCGCGGCGGCGCTCACCTATGTGGCGGCGGCAGCCTCCAGCGTCCTGCAGCTTCTTAGGCTGTGGATCCTGGCGGGCGGGAACAGAAGGGACGACTGAGAGGAACCGAAAAAAGCCGGCAGAGGGAAGCGGCCGGCCTTTTCAGGGAAAATGGAGAGGAACGGCAGATGAAAAATCATTCCGACAGAAGCGGATCGCATATGGACATGAGGGCGCTGGCCCTGGACCTATTGCTGGAGGCGGAGCGGGGGACGGAATACGAAGGCAGGCTGCTGAAGGATATGCTGGAAAAATATGATTACCTGGACGGCAGGGAGAAGGCTTTTTTCAAGCGCCTGTCGGATGGCGTGACGGAAAGAAGGCTTCAGCTGGACTATGTGCTGGAACAGTTTTCCAGCGTCCCGGTGCGGAAGATGAAGCCCCTCATCCGCTGCATCCTGCGCATGGGGGCCTACCAGATCCTTTTTATGGACGGGGTGCCGGATTCCGCCGCCTGCAACGAGGCGGTGAAGCTTGCGAAAAAACGCCGCTTCGGACAGCTGTCCGGCTTTGTGAACGGGGTGCTCAGAAGCCTCTGCGCCGGGAAAGACGCCATCGTCTGGCCCGACCGGGAAAAAGAACCCGTCCGTTTCCTTTCCCTGCGCTATTCCATGCCGGAATGGATCGTCCAAAGATGGATGGAGGAGTATGGAGAAAAGAGGACGGAAGCCATGCTCGCCGCCCTGCTGGAAGAACGTCCGCTGACCATCCGCCTGTCGGAACGGCTCTCCGGCGGGGAACAGAAAGCGCTTCTGGAAAAACTGGAGCAGGCGGGCTGCGCCCCTCATCCCCATCCGCTTTTTGCCGGGAACGGCCGCCCGGCCGTCTATACCCTGTCCCGGGCGGAGGGCATAGCAGGGCTTCCCGGCTTCGCGGAGGGAGCCTTCAGCGTACAGGACGCCGCGAGCATGCTGCCGGTGGAGTGCGCCGGACTGCGGGCAGGGACGGACAGGGATGATCCGCCTGCGGACAGCCCTTCCGGCCTGCTCGTCGTGGACGTCTGCGCCGCTCCCGGCGGAAAGGCCTGTCAGGCGGCGGAGCGGCTTGGCGGGGCCGGCCGGGTGCTTGCCCGGGACCTGACGGAAGAAAAGGTCGGCCGCATACGGGAAAACGCCGCCAGGCTGCGGCTGCCCAACCTCGACGCACAGGTATGGGACGCCGGGATCCTGGATGAATCCCTTGTGGAAAAGGCGGATCTGGTGATCGCCGACCTGCCCTGCTCGGGGCTTGGCGTCATGGGAAGAAAGGCGGATATCCGCTGGCGGGCCACCCCCCGGAGCCTGGAAGAGGTGGCCGCCCTGCAGAGAAGGATCCTTGGCACGGTTTGGCGGTATGTAAAGCCCGGAGGGATCCTGGTATACAGTACCTGCACAGTCAGCCGGGAAGAAAATGAGGATACGGCGGCCTGGTTTTTGCAGCAGTATCCCTTTGAACCGGCCGGGCCCGCCATAACGCTTCCCGCTTCCTGCACGGAAGGGGAAGAGAAGGGCTGCGTCAGGCTGCTTCCCGGGGAAAACGGGACGGACGGCTTTTTCATCGCCTGTTTCCGGAGAAAGGAAGGAACGGATGGACATCAGATCCCTGACACTGGAAGAACTGAAAACGACCCTTGCGGAAAAGGGGGAGAAACCCTTCCGCGCGGCGCAGCTTTATGACTGGATGCACCGGAAGCTGGCGGAGGATTACGGACAGATGACCAACCTGCCCGCCTCCCTCCGGGAAAGGCTCGCGGCGGAATATCCCCTGACTGCCCTGAAGCCGGTCGACATGCAGATATCCGCCATCGACGGCACGAGAAAATTCCTGTTCGCCCTTTCCGACGGAAATATGGTGGAAAGCGTCTGGATGAAATATAAGCATGGCAATTCTGTCTGCATCTCCTCCCAGGTAGGCTGCAGGATGGGCTGCCGTTTCTGCGCCTCCACCCTGGACGGGTGGGAGAGAAACCTCCTTCCCTCCGAGATGCTGGACCAGATCTACGCCATCACCCGCATTACGGGAGAACGCGTCTCCAACGTGGTGGTTATGGGAACCGGGGAACCGCTGGACAATTATGATAACCTGCTCCGCTTTATTCACCTTCTCACCGATGAAAACGGCCTGCACATCAGCCAGAGGAACGTGACCGTCTCCACCTGCGGCCTGGTCCCCCGGATCCGGATGCTGGCGGACGAGCATCTTGCCATCACCCTGGCGCTGTCCCTGCACGCCGCCACCGACGAGAAGCGCAGGGAGCTGATGCCCGTGGCGTTCAAATGGCAGCTGGACGAGCTGATGGAGGCATGCGCGTATTATGTCGCGCAGACCGGAAGGCGGATGACCTTTGAATACGCCCTTGTGGGCGGCGTGAACGACTCCCTGGAGGATGCCCGCAGGCTGACGGCGCTGGCAAAGCCGCTGGGAGCCCATGTGAACCTGATCCCGGTCAACCCGATTAAAGAACGGGATTACCGCCAGTCGGACCGCGTCCAGATCGACGCTTTCCGCCTGCGCCTGGAAAAAAACGGAGTCAACGCCACCGTAAGGAGGGAGATGGGCCGCGACATCGACGGTGCCTGCGGCCAGCTCCGCCGCCGTCATCTGGAAGGCTGACCACCATAAGCATACCGGCCCGTCCGGCCGGGAAAACAGAATCAGAACGCAGGAAAAGTC
>DWUW01000145.1 GCA_019120525.1 Candidatus Eisenbergiella stercorigallinarum
CGGATACATTTTGTATACAGTGTACAAAATAAGATACAACCCTTTTCCGGAAAGGAAGCGTCGTCCATGAATCTCAACATTCTCCGTTATGCCATAGAGGTGGAAAAAAGCCGCTCCATCACGGGAGCGGCAAAACAGCTTTTCATCAGCCAGCCGAACCTGAGCCGGGACATCCGGGAGCTGGAAGAGGAGGTTGGCTTCTCCATCTTCACCAGAAGCTCCCGCGGCGTGGTGCCCACGGACAGAGGGCGCGAGTTCCTGCGCCTTGCCAAAAAGGCGGTGCAGCAGTACCAGGCGCTGGAGCATTTCTGTGCCAGGGAAGAGCATACAAGCCTTTCCCTTCAGGTCTGCGTTCCCGGAGCGGAATATATCCGCGCCGCCTTCTCATCTTTTCTTTCCCGGCAGGCAAAGGGAAGGATCCTTTCCGCCGATTACCGGGAAACAGGGACCATGGACGCCATCCAGGCAGTCTGTCAGCGCAGCGTCCCTCTCGCCCTCATCCGCTTTCCGGACCGCTGCGAACGGGCCGTCCTTTCCCTGTTAAAAAGAAAAGAGCTTTCCTGCGAGGCCATCTTCCATTTTGAACCGGCTGTGATCATGTCAGAGCGGCATGCCCTTGCGGCCACCTCCGTCCTGACCGCGGAGATGCTGAACCGGTCTGTGGAGCTCTTCTGCGAGGAGGATTCCCTTGCCCTGTATCTGAACGAGCCGCTGCCCTCTGCCCAGTGTGAAAACAGCGTCCGTCTGCGGGAAAGCGGCAGCCTCTGTTCCCTGCTCTCCCACATTCCGGGCGCTTTCGCCTTCACCTCACCGATGCCGGATTCCGTCCTGAAGGAATACCGCCTGGTCCAGAAAAAATACGCCTCCCAGAAAATGACGGACGCCGTCATCTATCCGGAAGACGCCAGGCTGACCCGGACGGAAAACGCTTTTCTGGCCGCCGTCCGTCAGACGGCGGCTGAACTTCAGGTTTTCTGAAGCGGCACGCCGCAGGGGCCGGCAGGAGCCGCGTCAAATGTCCGGTCCCTTTTCACAGACGCGTAAAAACGGTATCCGCCTGCCAGATTTTTGCAGGAAAAGCCCTGCTGTGACAGGATCCTGCAGGCCAGATAGCTTCTCAGGCCGCTCTGGCAGTTCACGTAAAGTATTTTTTCCCGGTCCAGTTCTTCCAGCCGTCCTCTCAGCTCATCCAGAGGGATGTTCCGCGCGCCGGGAATATGTCCGTTTCGGTATTCCGCCTCTGTACGCACATCCAGAAGGATCACATCCTCCCTTTCCGAAAGGGCGTCCGCTTCCTCCCAGTGATACTGCTCCACCAGGCCCTCCCGCACGTTTCCGATCACGTATCCTGCCATGTTCACGGGATCCTTCGCCGAAGAATAGGGCGGCGCATAGGCCAGATCCATCTCCTGCAGTTCTTCTCCTGTCAGGCCGGCACGCATGGCACAGGCCAGCACGTCGATCCTTTTGTCCACTCCGTCAAAACCCACGATCTGCGCGCCGAGGAGCTTTCCCGTGGAACGTTCAAACAACGTCTTGATGGTCAGATTCCGCGCCCCGGGATAATAGCCTGCATGGCTGGGAGAAAAGGTAATGACCCTGTCATAATCCAATCCCAATTCCCGGGCCTGCTTTTCGTTCACTCCGGTAGACGCGGCGGTCATCTCAAACAGCTTGATGATAGAAGAGCCCTGTGCGCCGTGATAGACGCTGTTCCGTCCGCAGATATGATCCGCCGCGATCCTTCCCTGCCTGTTTGCGGGGCCTGCCAGAGCCACCAGCGCCTTTCTTCCGGTAATGAAATGGCGGATTTCCACCGCGTCCCCCACCGCATAAATATCCGGATCCGAGGTCTGCATGTGTTCATTGACCACAATCGCGCCCTTCCGGCCGAGCGTGAGGCCGGCTTCCTTTGCCAGCTTCGTTTCCGGCAGGACGCCTGCCGCCATCAGGACGAAATCGGCACGGACGCTTTCCTTCCGGCCGGCAGATGCCGGGCAGTCGGCTGATGCCGGACGGCCTGCCGCAGCCGGACGGATGGCCGTATCCGCCCCCGCTGTCTCCACCTGTACCGCGAGAGCATCCCCGTCCGGAAGAAAACCCGTCACATCCCGGCCCAAACGCAGGTCAAGCCCTTTTTCCCGCAGGTAGGCATGCACCTGGCAGGCCATATCATAATCCAGCGGCGGCAGGACCTGGTCCCCCCGCTGCAGGAGCGTGACCGCAAGCCCCTCCTCCATCAGATTTTCCGCCGTCTCCAGACCGATAAAGCCGCCGCCAACGACCACTGCCCGCCTCGGCCTCTTTTCCTCCAGATATTTTCGGATCGCCAGCGTATCTTCCACCGTACGCAGCGTCATGACGCGGGGATCCTCCACGCCCGGAAGCGCCGGGCGGATTGCTTTCGCGCCGGGGGAAAGCAGGAGCCTGTCATAGCTTTCCTCATATTCTTCTCCGGTTTCCAGCCTCCGGATCCTGACCTTCTTCGCCTCCGGGTCAATGGAAACCGCCTCGTTTTTTACCCGCACATCAATGCGGAAACGGCCTCCGAAGCCTTCCGGCGTCTGCACCGAAAGCGCTCCCTTCTCCCTGATCACGCCGCCAATATAATAGGGCAGGCCGCAGTTGGCATAGGAAATATAACCGCTGCGTTCCAGCAGGACGATTTCCGCCGTTTCGTCCAGACGGCGCAGACGGGCCGCCGCAGATGCGCCGCCCGCCACTCCGCCGATGATGATCACCTTCATTTTGTCATCCCTCCATGTCAGAACAACTTTTACTCCGCCGATCCGCTTCTGACCATATTCTCCAGCGCCTGCTTCGTCTTCATGCCGACTGAGGTCGCGGTCACAGCCCCATCCTTAAAAACCAACAGGGTAGGGATGCTCATCACCCGGAACCTTTCCGCCAGATCCGGATTCTCGTCCACATTCACCTTTCCCACACGGATCTCCGGATGCTCCGCCGCGAACTGCTCAATAACCGGGGAAAACATCCGGCAGGGCCCGCACCACTCCGCCCAGAAATCCACCACCACTGTTCCCTGCGCCTTCAGGACCTTTTCTTCAAAATGATTCCCGTCGATCTTCATAACCGCCATACTTATCCTCCTTGTCCGGACGCCGCGCCGCGGAAACGGGCGCGCGTCCCTTCGCGTTTTTTCCTTTGGTTGATGAAAAAAGGATAGCACAGCGGAATCCGTCTTTCCGTGACTTTATCACATACCGGATATAAAAAGCGCCGCCGCGCCCCCGGCTCTCTTGCCGGAGGCTTTCGGCAGCGCTCCTTTCGTTTTCCGATTATGACTGCTCCTGTTCCCCAAACAGATCCGGCAGAAGCTCTTTTTCCACGATCCGGGCAGCAGTCCTGACAATACCGCTGCAGGGCCTTGACGCATAATACTCCGGCGTCCGTTCCTGAGGCTCCGCGCTTTCTTCCCGTTCCATGCCCTCCGGCAAACCAAGGATCTGCCTGCACAGGATAGACCCGTGCGCCGCTTTCAGTTCATCTCCCATGCGCCGCACCAGGGCATAGGCTTCCGCCTTTCCCGTAAGATCGTCCGGATCGACAAATCCCTTCTTCAGCCCGGAAAGCATGGCCATGGCGGAAACAGTCCCGCAGACCTCCCGCATCCTTCCCACTCCGGCGCTTAAGGGGCCGGACAGCTTCAGCGCCGTTTCCCGGTCCATCCCGAACAGATCGGCATAGGTGGCAAAAACAGACTGGGCGCAGGCATAGCCCGACTCAAACATATGGACCGCGTCCTGAACTCTGCTTTTCATGGCTTATTTATTCCTGCCGCAGCATTTTTTATACTTCTTGCCGCTTCCGCAGGGGCAGGGATCGTTGGGATAGATCTTCTTTTCCTTCACAATGGTGGTGGAGGATTTCTGTTCCTTATAAAGAGCCTTGCGGGTCTCCTCGTCAAAAATGTCGTTCCACTCCTCCAGGTTATACAGCCAGTCAGCGCCGGCAGCCACCATGTTCTTATACAGACGCTCTTTGTCAAAGCCCAGATTTACCTGGGTATCCTCTTCCATCTCTTCAATGGGGTTGGATTCTGTCAGGCTTTCGTCGATGCCGTCCAGGAAACCCGTCATTGTCATGACGTCAACGCCGTATCTGTCAGCCAGCTCTTTTACGGTGCCGCGTACCACCTCGTCCGGGTTCTTCAGAAGCTGCGCGTAAATCTCCTTTTCCTTTTCAAAATAGGAAGCCCAAAGTCTCTGCAGGTCTCCCTTATTGGCCTTCTCCGAATAGGCCATTGCTCTCCACTGTTCCAGTAATGCCATAATATCACCTCATCTGCAGCCTGCGGGCAGGCCGTATTTTTGCGGGATGCCATCCTCGCGCCGGGCGCTTCGGAAGCTTCCCTTTCTGATTCAGCTGTTAGTATATAACAAAACCTGCCCAAAGTCCATAAAAGTTTCACAGAAGGATGTATAATCGCCGGAGAAAAGGGAATTCTATCATTATCATCAAAAACCCCCTCCTTTGATGATGACGCCGGGATGCCCTTGCAGGCGTCCCGGCGGAAAATCCCCCCTAAATCAGGATCCCGTCTGCAGCAGGAGTGCTGTCGGCGGGATTTTGACGTCGCCGGGCGGCGGTTTTTCCTGCCTGACGCGGCTTTCTTCCATAATAGATTGACAATCCTTTCTGTCCAATGCTAGAATAAAACCCTAAAACCCGAAACGGGCGTGGATTTTTCTGGAGCCGGCTCCACTTTTCGCCACACAGCTGCCTGATGCAGTTGTGTTTTTTTATGCCGTCCCGCACCGGCGGGGCTCCGGAAGGGAGGTTGAAATGGAACAGACTTATATGAAGGAACAGCCGATCCTGAAGCTCATGCTTCGTATGTCGCTTCCCATGGTGATTTCCATGATGGTCAATTCGCTGTACAACATCGTGGACAGCTTTTTCGTGGCCCAGATCAGCGAGGATGCCATGACGGCGCTTTCCCTGGTGTACCCGGTGCAGAATCTGGTCAACGCGGTCACCATCGGCTTCGGTATCGGCATCAATGCGGTAATCGCCTTCCATCTGGGAGCGCAGGATCAGAAAAAAGCGGATGCGGCCGCGGCGCAGGGCCTTGTGCTGAACGCGCTGCACGGTGTTGTGCTGACGGCGGGCTGTATTCTGGTCATGCCCGCTTTCCTGCGGCTTTTTACCGCAGATGAGACGGTGATCTCCCTGGGGCTGACCTACTCCAACATCGTGTTCGCCTTTTCCATCATCATCGCTCTGGGGCTGGCCTTTGAGAAAATTTTCCAGGCAGTAGGGAAAATGGCGGTTTCCATGGCCGCCATGCTGGCAGGCTGTATCTGCAATATCATTCTGGACCCGGTCCTGATCTTCGGTCTCGGCCCCTTTCCGGAAATGGGCATCAGCGGAGCGGCCCTGGCCACCGGCCTCGGGCAGGTGCTGACGCTGGCTGTGTATCTGGTCTATTATTTCCGCGGGGCGCTTCTTCCCGTGCGCATTTCCCTGCGTAGCTTTTCCTTTCAGAGGGATATGTGCGCAAAGCTGTATGGTATCGGCGTTCCCGCCATTCTGAATCTGGCGCTTCCTTCCCTGCTGATTTCCGCGCTGAATTCCATCCTGGCCGGATACTCCCAGGCTTACGTGCTGGTGCTCGGCGTGTATTATAAGCTGCAGACCTTCCTGTATCTTCCCGCGAACGGCATCGTACAGGGAATGCGGCCGCTCATCGGCTATAATTACGGCGCTGGAGAGCACAGGCGGGTCCGTTCCATTTATCATACTACGCTGGCCTTCGCCGCCGTCATCATGCTGGCGGGAACCGTTCTGTGCCAGATCCTTCCCGGGCCGCTCATGGGGCTGTTTACCAGCAGCCCGTCCACCATTGAAATTGGGGCGCAGGCCCTGCGGATCATCAGCATCGGCTTTCTGCCCTCAGCGCTTTCCGTCGCCTCCTCCGGCGCGCTGGAAGGGCTTGGAAAGGGCGTGCCGTCCCTGATGATCTCCCTGTGCCGTTATCTGGTCATCATCCTTCCGTCAGCCTTTATCCTCAGCCTGTTGACAGGGGCGACGGGCGTATGGCACGCATTCTGGATCACGGAGCTGATTACAGCGGTCCTTTCACTGGTCATCTATCGCTTCAGCGTGAGTCCACACGGCGGAAAAGCGCAGTAGAAGCTGCCTTTACAAGACAAGGGATGAGCGCCGCACCGGGAAATCAGTTGATCCCCACAACGGCAAATCCGCTGTCCCTTCCGTCATCCTCCTGAAAAGTAATGTTGGGCGTCCCCTCGTCGGAGCCCAGCACATATTTTCCGCCGTCCAGCTCCGTCAGCTCGTAAAGGTCCGCGGAAAGAACCGCTTCCACCCGCTCCTCCGAAAAGATCTCATAATCAGGAAGAGCCGTGAACTCTTCCGCGTCCTCAGCGATCAGATCCCCGTCGTCCAGCCTGACATAAAGAGGAAAGCCCGCCAGATTCGCGAGGGAATCCATGCTCTTATAGCGGCAGGCAAACAGGATGTCTGCGGCAAAGGCCAGCGCGTCCTGACCGGCGGCAGGCTGCGTGGGACCATCCTGCACACTGGAAGCCATTCCATCCTCGCTTTTCACCAGAACGGACATTCCCAGAAGGAGGCCGTCCGAAAGCTCCATCTCCACACCGCTTTCCGGATAGGAAAAGCTGTACATAATCCCGTCCTTCGTATCGATGACCAGACTGTTCATGGCGGCGTCCACCACGATTCCCTCAAAGGAGCCTGTGGCATCCGTAATCATCTCTCCCGCCGGCTTATCTTCCGTCTCCTCCATCCCGGTTTCCGTCAGGCTTTCCCGCTCTGTCTGCGGCTCTGCCATCGCTTCTTCCGTGCTTTCCATCTCCTGAACCGCTGTTGTGCTTTCCATCTCCAGCGCTGCCGTTGCGCTTTCCGTCTCCTGCGTTTCCGGATTGCCACAGGCCGTAAGGCCCAGGACGGCAGCCAGAAGCAGGCAGACGGAAAACCCCGGGCCTGCGGCTTTTTTCATTCGCTTTTTTTCGATTCTGTTTTTGTTCATGTCAACCTCCCTGCCGAAGCGCATTTTCCAGTCTTTTTTTCTTCCCGTCATCCAGACCTTAATCCTTCAGGATCAGCCCCACCGGGCAGTGGTCCGAGCCGTACACATCCTTATAGATCAGCGCGTCCTCCAGCCTGTCCTTCAGCTCAGGGGACACCAGGAAATAGTCGATGCGCCATCCGGCGTTCTTCTCCCTGGCATGGAAGCGGTAGGACCACCAGGAATAGGCTCCCTCAAGGTCGGGATAAAAATACCGGAAGGTATCGATGAAGCCGTTGTCCAGAAGCTGAGAAAATTTCGCCCGCTCCTCATCGGTAAATCCGGCGTTTTTGCGGTTGGTCTTCGGATTCTTCAGGTCGATCTCCCGGTGCGCCACATTCAGGTCCCCGCAGAAAATGACCGGCTTTTTCTTCTCCAGCCCTTTTAAATAAGAAAGGAATTCATCCTCCCATTCCATGCGGTAATCCAGTCTGGCAAGTCCGTCCTGGGAATTGGGCGTATAGACCGTGACCAGGTAAAAATCCTCAAATTCCAGCGTGATCACGCGCCCTTCCTTATCGTGCTCCTCTCGGCCAATGCCGTAGGAGACGCTGAGCGGCTCCCTTTTGGAGAACACCGCGGTTCCGGAATATCCCTTTTTCTCCGCGTAGTTCCAGTATTGGTGGTAGCCCGGCAGGTCGAGAGAAATCTGTCCCTCCTGGAGCTTGCTCTCCTGAATACAGAAAATATCCGCGTCCGCCTCCCGGAAAAATTCCGGGAAGCCTTTTCCCATACAGGCCCGAAGCCCGTTCACATTCCACGATATCAGCCTCATTGGTTCCTCCTTTGTTTCGTTTTTCTACCAAATATATCGTTCCCCTCAGCCTCTGTCAACATAATAACCGCGAGAAAGGATTTCGATCCGCGCCCGCGCATCCGTCGCTTCCGTGATGCTCCGGCAGATCCGCTCTTCCTCCTCCGCAGGGGCGGCCAGCACGAACCGGACGTTTACGCCGTATTCAGCGCTTTCCTGAGCGATCCCCTCTTTTGCTGCCAAATGCTGGATCCTGCCCACATCCGGGTAGTCTGCCGTCACCTGCAGCCTTGTCCCATAGCGCATGGTGACTACCGTACTGTTCTGCAGCCCTTCCTTCACCGCGGCGCCGTAGGCTCTCACCAGGCCGCCGGTTCCCAGAAGGGTGCCGCCGAAATACCGGGTCACTACCACCGCCGTGTTGCAGATGCCTTCATTCAAGAGCACTTCCAGCATCGGCCGCCCGGCCGTCCCGGAAGGCTCCCCGTCGTCGCTGCAGCGGGTCAGCTCTCCCCTGCGCCCGATCACAAAAGCGGAACAGTTATGGGAAGCGTCCCAGTATTTCTTTTTCATCCCGTCGATAAAAACGGAAGCCTCCTCTTCTGTCTCCACCGGCCTCACCGTCGCAAGAAACCGGGATTTTTTTTCCACGATCTCGCCAAATCCGCCCTCAAGCACGCATTTCCAGGGCGGAAAGTTCTCTCTTTTTTCCATATTTTTTCTCCTTTTTCCCAGCAGCTTCATCTTACCACAGACAGGCATAAAACGGAATTGAATTGCGAACAATTCTTAATAATTCTCTAAAATCCTTTATTTACCGGGGCATCTTTGCTATAATCAGTTAGACAATGCCCTTTTGGGCAGGCTTTCAGCTTAAAGGAGGCAGATTCATGAACTACAGCAAAAGAGGTGCCGCCAGGAAGAAAAAGGCACTGCGTTCCAAATCAAAAAAATGGGGCAACCGGTTTGCCCTTAGCTTTTTTAAAGTATTTCTGTGTCTCATCCTTACTGTCGGCGTACTCGGCATCTGCGGCGGCCTTGGATTTATAAAGGGAATCCTTTCCTCCGTGCCGGATATGACCAACATCGATGTATCCCCCTCCGGCTTTTCTACCTTTATATATGACGCGGAGGGAAATCAGACCGCCAAGCTGGACGCGGAAGGTTCCAACCGTGTCCCGGTCAGCATGGAGGACATTCCGTCAGACCTTGCCCACGCCTTTGTCGCCATCGAGGATGAACGTTTTTATGAACATAACGGCATCGATCTGCGCGGTATTATGCGGGCGGCATACGTCGGCCTTACCAGCGGCAATTTTTCCGAGGGCGCAAGCACCATCACACAGCAGCTCATTAAGAACAATGTGCTGACCACATGGACAAGCGAGAGCGAACGCGGCTTTGCCTATAAACTGAAGCGCAAGATCCAGGAACAGTACCTGGCCGTCAAGCTGGAACAGGAGATGGACAAGAACGAGATCCTGGAGAATTATATGAATACCATCAACCTGGGGCAGAACACCCTGGGTGTGCAGGCCGCTTCCCGGCGCTATTTCGGTAAAAGCGTATGGGATCTGAACCTTTCCGAATGCGCGGTCATCGCCGCTATCACGCAGAATCCCTCCCGCTATAATCCCATCTCCCACCCGGAAAACAATGCCGACAGGCGGCAGGATGTGCTGGAAAAAATGCTGGAGCAGGGCTATATCAGCCAGAGCCAGTATGACGAGGCGCTGGCCGACGATGTGTATTCCCGCATCCAGACCGTAAATGAGGAAACCGGCGACGCGCAGGTGAATTCCTATTTTGTGGACGCCGTAACAGAGGACGTGATGGAGGACCTGCAGGAGGCAGGTTATTCGGAAACCCAGGCCTACTCCCTGCTTTACGCGGGCGGCCTGAAGATTTATACCACCCAGGATCCCACGATCCAGGCGATCGCGGACGAGGTCTGCTCCAATGAGGAAAACTACCCCGAAGGGACCACCTGGTATCTGGATTATCAGCTCACCATCGAAAGGGAAAACGGGGAAACAGAAAATTTCAGCAAGGAGATGCTGGAAACCTGGATGGAAGAAAACGGCAATACAAGCAAATATCCCCTGCTGTTCTCCTCCCAGGATGAAGCGAACGCCACGATCGGGGAATATAAAACCTATCTTCTCCAAAGCGGCGGAGAGGTGATCGCGGAAAATATTTCCATGACCCCCCAGCCGCAGATTTCCATGACCATTGAGGATCAGTCCACGGGTTATGTGGTCGCCATCGTCGGCGGACGCGGCGCGAAGGAGGCCAACCGTACCCTGAACCGGGCCACATCTTCCCCGAGGCAGCCTGGTTCCACCTTCAAGATCGTTTCCACCTACGCCCCTGCCCTGGACAGCGCGGGGCTGACGCTGGCGGATGTTTTCGTGGACTCCCCCTTTAACTATGACAGCGGGCGTCCCGTTTCCAACTGGTACAGTTCCGGATACAGGGGCATCTGTTCCCTGCGGGAAGGTATCGCGGATTCTTTAAATATCATTGCCGTCAAGGCGCTGACCTTCATCGGGCCGCGGACAGGCTATGATTACCTGCTGAATTTCGGCTTCACCACCCTGACGGACGGTGAAGAGATCGGCGGCAAGATATATTCGGACGTGGCTCAGCCCCTGGCGCTTGGCGGAATCACCCACGGCGTAACCAACCTGGAGCTGAACGCCGCCTATGCGGCCATTGCCAACGGCGGAACCTATATTGAGCCGACGCTTTATACCAAGGTCGTGGATCATGACGGCAACGTGATCCTGGATAATACCCGGCCCGCCTCCCGTCAGGTCATTAAGGAAAGTACGGCTTTTCTCCTGACGGACGCAATGGTGGACGTGGTGACCACCGGAACCGGGACTGCCGTCAACTTCGGCGGCATGTCCATTGCCGGAAAAACCGGAACCACTTCCGATTATAACGACGTCTGGTTCGCAGGCTATACCCCTTACTATACCTGCACCACCTGGACGGGATATGACAACAACGCCAAGCTTGCCAGCGGGAACGGAGAACGCAACCTGGCCAAGACGCTCTGGAGGGCGGTCATGAGCCGCATCCATGAAAACCTGGAGAACAAGGCTTTTGAAGTCCCCGGAGACATCGTTACCGCTACGGTATGCGCCAAATCCGGCAAGCTTCCCATCGCCGGGCTCTGCACGGAAACCAAAACCGAGTATTTTGCCCAGGGAACGGTCCCTACAACGACCTGCGACGTGCATTACCAGGGCTTCGTCTGCGAATATTCCGGCCTGAAGGCCACGGACCTGTGTCCGTTCAAGGTTCCCGGCACGCTGGAGCTGACGCCTTCCAATGACGCGACACTGTCCGGCAATGTTACCCAGGCCGCAAATGAATGCCCGCATAATGCGGAATTCTTTGCCGATCCCAATGCAAACGCCGTCATTGAGCAGGAACAACAGGAAATCAATATACGCAATCTTCTGAACAATTATGATGCCCAGATGGCAACGTGGCAGGCTGCCCTTCAGAACGCGCAGGCCGCTCTCGTCGCCGCCCAGCAGCAGGAAATTTCCGCAGCCGACGAAGCATCCCGGCAGGCTGCCCAGGCTGCCGCTTCCCAGGCCCAGCAGGAGATTGACAATCTGACCCAGCAGATCACCGCGCTCCAGAACGCCTATGCCGCCCAACAGGCGGGACAGGCGGCTCAGGGCGCCGCGGAAGGGACGCAGTAACAGATTTTTATTCTTATTTACTTTTCTACTTTTATATGCTACTCTTTATAAAAAAGAGGAGGTGCATACAATGCCCAGAGGAAAGAAAAACGAGGTAGTTTACACAGGAAGAGCGCTTCAGATCAGCAACAAAATCCAGGAGCTGGAGGTTGAATTGAAGCAGGCCAGAGCAGATTTAAAAGCCGCCTATAAAGAACAGTTGAAAGCGGAAAAGCTTGCCGCCAAAGAAGCGGAGAAAGCTTCCATGGATAAGCTGATCAAAGCCATTAAAAAATCCGGGAAATCTGCCGATGAGATCCTCGCCATGCTGAATACCGGGGAAACCGCTGAAGAATAAGCATTGGATATTTCAGCGATTTTTGGCGTATCACATATTGTGTACCATGATCTATAATATTTCTACCGTATTTTCACATTTCAGCCTGCTGTGCAACACGAAATGCGACACGGATTCCAGAATGGACCGGATGGGGGAAATTTCTTCCCCCATCCGGTCCATAAATGAATCATAAGGTTGCCTGACACCGAAAGGACGTACTCTCATGCCATTACCAGGAGCCCCCTACACCTCAGAAGATTACTGGAACCTCCCGGAAGGCCGCCGGGCGGAACTGATCGCCGGCCAGCTCTATGATATGGCGCCGCCGGATGGATTATTCCACCAAGAACGCTCTGTACTCCGAGTCCGGTGTCCGGGAATATTAGATCGTTGATCCGGCCAAGGAGCGCACCACCGTGTACCGGTACGAAGAAGATGCAGCGCCCACGATTTTTCCATTTGCAGATGAAGAAAATTCACTGACAAAAAAACCCGGAAAGGAAGGCGTTCCGGCACCCTCAAATTCAGAATGTAACCAAAAGTGTAACCAGTTCGATAAAGTTTCTTTCTTCTCAGGCACTACTCTT
>DWUW01000146.1 GCA_019120525.1 Candidatus Eisenbergiella stercorigallinarum
GTCAGATGCAAATTTGCGCCAGCAGATAAAGAAACTGACAGATGAAGGCAAATTGAAGCGATATTCAACGGGGGTCTATTATATACCTGAGAAAACAGATTTTGGCTTTGAAGCGGTGATACCGATGGAAATCGTGATTGAAAGGAAGTATGTGAGAAATAACAGCGGGATATTCGGATATATCAGCGGTCTCATGTTTGCCAATGAGGTAGGTGTAACCAGTCAGGTTCCCGCAGTCTTTGAGGTGGTGACCAATCGTGCGACAAGCGATTACCGGGAAACGTCCCTGATCCGAAAAAAGGTGATCCTGAGAAAACCCAAAGTGACTGTTACAGAGGATAATTACAGAATTCTGCAGTTTTTAGATCTGATGAGGGATGTTGACGATATTGCGGAGGAGGAGGGAGAGGATTTGAAGAAAACAGTGCTGCGTTATATGAGAGACATGAAAATCTCATTTGCTTCACTGGAACCTTATCTGGCATATTATCCTGACAGGATTTACCGAAATATGTATGAAACGGGGGTGCTAAAAGGTGTTTTTGCATGAAGATAGAAAGAAGTTTCAGCAGGCTGTCAGCCTGACTTCTTTTCGATCCGACAGGATGGGAAGAGACAAGGAGCCGCCGGGATTATAACCGGTATATTATCGCGTATGATTCTATCCTTCCCCAGATAAACGAAGCGATACAGCCGGTAATTTTACTGGAAACCTCTTTTACCGCCCGCTCTTTTCCCACTGTCACTTTGCCGGTAAGCAGTTTTATCGGGCAGACTCTGGAACGGGAAGCTTCCGGGCTGCTGAAGGAATACAGCCTGAACCCCTTTTGCATGAAAGTACAGGGACTTGACCGGACGCTGACGGACAAGGTATTCGCGGTGTGCGACTATTATCTGCAAAACCGGATCAAAAAGCATTCCCGTCATATTTATGATATCTATAAGCTGCTGCCGCTGGTGAAGCAGGATGACGCTTTTCGGGCTCTGGTGCGGGAAGTCAGGGCTGTCAGGAAAGAGTCGGTGATCTGCCCGTCCGCCGCGGATGGAGTGAACATCCCTGAGCGTCTGATTCTCATATCAAATTTTCTTTCTGATTCTTTTGCCGCATCTTTTCAAATCCGGAC
Organism: Candidatus Eisenbergiella stercorigallinarum; assembly: GCA_019120525.1. GTDB lineage: Bacteria > Bacillota > Clostridia > Lachnospirales > Lachnospiraceae > Eisenbergiella > Eisenbergiella stercorigallinarum. Next base: position 1,125 of record DWUW01000146.1, read on the forward strand.
AAAGTTGCTAAAATAAACAGGCATATACAAAAGGTTGGGAACGGCCGAAGGCCGCAGAATGTTCCGCCCGTATGCGCCCTGTGTATGTGAATGACAGAGAAAAGAAGGAAGATCGCAATGGAAAAGACGAACGCGGCGTCCGCGGCCGCGGAAAAAAGCGGGAAGAAGAAAAAAAGAAGCATGCTGGAGGGCTCGCCGGGACTCAGTCTGTTTTTATTCGCCCTGCCCATGATCCTGGGCAACCTGTTCCAGCAGTTTTATAATATGACGGATTCCATCATCGTGGGGAGGTTCGTGGGGGAGGACGCGCTGGCGGCAGTGGGGGCCTCCTATTCCCTGACCAATGTGTTCGTGATGATCGCCATCGGAGGCGGGATCGGCGCTTCGGTTATCACCTCCCAGTATCTTGGGGCAGGGCGGTTTGACCGGATGAAAACCTCGGTCTATACGGCGCTCATCACCTTTCTGGGCGTGGGGATCTTCCTTGGGGTATTCGGCTTCGCGATGAACCGGCAGATCCTGGTCTGGCTGAATACGCCGGGCAATATCCTGGATGCGGCGGGAACCTATCTGGGAATCTATTTTCTGGGCATGCCCTTTTTGTTCATGTACAATATCCTTTCCTCCATGTTCAACGCGCTGGGAGATTCCAGGACGCCGCTGGCGCTTCTGATCTTTTCCTCCGTGCTGAACGTGGTGCTGGATCTGTGGTTTGTCCTGTCCTTCGGACTGGCTGTGGCCGGAGTCGCCATCGCTACGGTGATGGCGCAGGGACTGGCGGCGGTTTTATCCTTCCTTCTGCTGCTTCACAGGCTGAGAGGCTTTGAGGCAGAGGGAAAAATCGCAAAATACGATACGGGAATTCTCACTTCCATGGTCCGGATCGCGATTCCCTCCATCGTGCAGCAGTCCATCGTGTCCATCGGCATGCTGCTGGTGCAGTCCGTGGTGAATGGCTTCGGCTCCTCCGTGCTCGCCGGATATTCTGCGGGAACCAGGATCGAATCCATCTGCATCGTGCCCATGATCTCTACCGGAAACGCGGTTTCCACCTTCACGGCCCAGAACATGGGCGCCAGGAAACCCGAGCGGGTAAAAGCGGGATACCGGGCCGCGTGGGGGATCGTGGCGGGCTTCGGCGTGCTGATCCTGCTGATCCTGTCCACCTTCGGCCGGCCGATCATCGGTGCTTTTCTGGATACGGGCGGAGAGGGGCTTGCGTTTGAGACAGGCTACGGCTATCTGGCCTTCCTGAAATTCTTCTTCGTCTGCATCGGCCTGAAGGCTATTTCCGACGGTGTGCTGCGCGGCGCTGGGGATGTGGTGGTATTTACCTGCGCCAACCTGATCAATCTCACGATCCGGGTGGCCGGAGCCTTTCTCCTCGCCCCCATCGTCGGCGTGGCGGCGGTCTGGTACGCGGTGCCGGTGGGCTGGACGGTGAATTTCCTGATCTCCTTTGTCCGGTATCTGACCGGAAAATGGGGCAGAAGGAATCTGGTGGAAGCGGAGCCGGCGCGCTGAGCGGTGGAGCTGCCGGCACGGGAAGACAGAGAACGGACGGGCAGGAAAGGGGATGGCAGAATGGAAAACAGAACGGAAAGCAGAACGGCAGGCGAAGCCGGAGAGAAAACGGGAACCTGCGTCATCATCGGCGCGGGGGAGCTTACGGTAGACCGGATTCCGGTGCGGGACGGGGATTTGGTGATCGCGGCGGACGGCGGCTACGCCTACAGCAGGAGGCTCGGCCTGGAGCCGGATCTGATCCTGGGGGATTTTGATTCTCTGGATGAGGAAAACAGGAGGCAGGTTGAAGCCATCCGGAAGGAGTGCCCGGAGCGGGTGCAGGTTCTTCCTGTGATGAAGGATGATACGGATATGCTTGCCGCCATGAAGGAGGGGCTGAAGCGGGGGTTCCGGCACTTTGATATCTATGCGGCGGCGCAGGGAAAACGTCTTTCCCACACCATCGCCAATATCCAGTGCCTGAATTATCTGAAGGAACGCGGGGCTTCGGGGCGGCTGATCGAGGCAGAAGAAACGGTTTTTCTCATCCGCAATGAAACGGTGTGCTTTTCTTCGCGGCAGCGGGGCTTTCTTTCCCTTTTTTCCCTGGGAGAGCGGGCGGAGGGCGTGACCATCCGCCATATGAAATATGAGCTGGACCGGGCGGAGGTGACCAATGACTTCCCGGTGGGAGTGAGCAACGAATTTATCGGAGAGCCGGCGAGCATTACCGTGGAAAAGGGAACCCTCCTGGTGATCGCGGGAGAAGCCTGAAACAGGGAAAAGGGAAACATGAAAATAGCAGGAGAAATCTGAAAATGAGGCAAAATACGCAGAGGTTCGTTCGAGGTAGCATCTCAGTACAGCCGAAGAGCGCTGTCTGAAGGGAAAGGGATTTCCGGAAGGGAAGCCTTTTCACGGATGTACTGAGGGAAAGAAAGGACAGCCGCGGCTGTACTGCTTTTTAGGAGAAAGGGGACAGGAGGAAGGAAAACGGTTCGTCCTGTCCGGACAGGAGATCTCGAAAGGAGCATGCAGATGCGCGAAAGAAGAATCGGACAGAGTCGAAAAAATCAGAAAGATCAGAAAGACTATAAAAATCAGAAAGACAATAAAAATCAGAAAAACCGGAAAGATCAGAAAAATCAGAGAAACCGGGAGCTTCGGCAGGTGGCCGGAAAAAACAGAGGCCAGGTCTCCTGCTTCATGTTGCTTGGGATCGGCATCGCCTTTCTGGCCAATTATAAGGCGGACTGCTATCAGCGGGTGATCGACGGCCTGACGGACGGCGGTCTGCGGGCGGGCACGCTTGCCGTTTACGGCACGGTGCTTGCCGCCGGATATCTGTTCAGCTATCTGGAGGAATATCCATACCGGAAGCTGAACGAGGGGCTGTATCTGGATTTTAAGCTGCTGGCGCTGGAAAAGATCAGCAGGATCGATTATCAGGCCTGTCAGAGGCTGGGAACGGGAGAGCTGACCCAGCGGATCGAGACAGGAGCCGCAGCGGGGCGGGATATCCTGTTCGGCTTCTGGTTCCGGACGCTGCGGGAGCTGCTTCCCACCATCGGCTTCGGGCTGTTTTTCATCTGGCGGATCAGCCGGGAAATGACGGCCGCCATCCTCTGCGGCTACGCGGCGGTATATCTTACGTCGTGGGCGCTTCTGAAGGTGCTGTACCGGATGAAGGAGCGGCTGCTTTCCAACCAGGAGAGGCTGAATCATTTTCTGGTGCGCGGCCTGATGGAGATGGTGGTGTTCCGGATGGAGCGCCGGTTTCCGGCGGAGATCGGGAAGGCGCGGCAGGCGAAGAAGGAGATCGTGGATACGCAGGCGAAGCTGGGAATGATCCATGAGGCCTTTTTTGTAATCTTCGCCCTCATCGTGGCGGCGCTGGAGCTGGGGGTTCTGGCGTATGCCTGGCTTGCGGGCTCCGTTTCCGTGGGGCAGGCAGTGGCACTCATCTCGCTGATGAACAACGTGTATTCGCCCATCGCCATTTTCAATGTGCTTCTGGTGCAGTACCGGCTGGACAGGGCCGCGTACGGCAGGCTGGAGGAATTTCTGCAGGCGCCGGAGGACGGGCGGCTGGAGCGGGGCAGGGATGTGGACCGGCTTTCGGGACAGATCCGGGTAGAAGGGCTGGATTTTGATTACGCGGGCAGGCGGATCTTCCGGAACCTGAACCTTTCCATTCAGCCCGGCCAGAAGGTGGCCCTGGTGGGAGAGAGCGGATCGGGGAAATCCACGCTGGCAAAGCTGCTCTGCGGCCTCTTAAAATATGAAGCGGGAAGTATTCGCCTGGACGGAATGGAGCTTCATGACATCCGGCTGAACAGCCTGTATGAAAGGCTGGGCTATATTTCTCAGGACGCGCCTGTTTTTGACGGGACGCTTCGGGAGAATCTGGATTTCGGGGAAGCGGCGCCGGAGGAGGAGCTTCGCGCCGCAATGGTCCGCGCCCGTTTCCTCTCCGTCTGCGATCAACTGCCGGAGGGGCTGGAAACCCGGCTTGGAGAGCGGGGCGTGCTGCTTTCCGGCGGAGAGAAGCAGCGGGCGGCGCTGGCGAGACTGTTTCTGGAACGGAAGGGTCTGATCATTCTGGACGAGGCCACATCGGCGATGGACAATCTGACGGAAGAGGCGGTGATCGGAGAGATCTTTTCTCATTGGAAGGGAAAAACAGTGATCTGCGTGGCGCACCGGCTGAACGCCGTCCGCGGCTGCGACAGGGTCATTGCCATGAAGGACGGCCGGATCGTCGGCGACGGAAGCTTTGAGGAGCTGCTGGAAAACAATGCTTATTTCCGGAAGCTTTATGAGGCGGGAAATATGTCCTGACGGGCCGGGCTTTTTATTTACAGATTTTTGGAAAGGCGGTTATACAGAATTTCTGTCTTGCCGCTGGAAAGATTTCGTTTTTCTTTGCAAAGCAGGGTACAGCGGGGCTGGCCCAGAGTATAATCTATCCTTCCTTTGGGAAAGAAAGTTGAAACAGAAATGAAAATATCAGGAAGATTTAAGAAAAAGTCCTGCTTTCCGGCAGGACTTTTGACTGAGCATTTTCTTTCGGTCTTATAACCTACACCGATTTGAGGTTTCTCTGCACAACCCCTCCTGAAAGCTCAATAAAGCAATGCGTATCGGTACACTCCCTTATCTCTCAGCTTCAGCAGACACACTCCGTTGCCTGCTTTACGATATTATTATATGGTTTGGCTGAAAATATGTCAATCCGTTAAAGAAAAATTAAGAACTCTTTTATTCTGCCTGCGCGGCCTCCTGCCCTGTCAGTTCCCGTTCGGAAATCTCGTCCTTTGCCATACTTCTTTCTGCGTCGGTTCCGGATGCCCGGAAGGAGGACACCGCGTCGATGAGCAGGGAAGAAATGGTCACCGTCACCAGGGAATAAGCGATCCTGGTCACGGGAATATAACTCAGAGAGAGGATGAGCACCGTCAGGTCCGTGGCCAGATAGGCTCTGGAAATCTTGCAGTGAGTGAGCTTTGAGATGACGAGGGCGAGGGCGTCGTCTCCGCCGCTGGAAATCCCCTGCCGCACGATCAGTCCCACGCCGACGCCGACAAAGCACGCGCCGAATACGGCGGCCAGAAGCGGATGATCGCTCAGGTCGGGCAGACGGAAGGGGAAGACTTCCCAGAACCGCAGGAAAAAGGCCAGGGAAAAGGTGGCTGCGATGGAACGGGGGAGGAAGGCCTTCCCCAGATATTTAAAGCCCGCCGCATAGCTTAACCCATCCAGAATGGGGGAAAGCACGGAGGTGGGGACATGAAACCAGTAATTCAGCAGAAGGATCATGCCCAGCACGCCTCCCTCCGTGATCTGTACCCGCTGGTGGATGTTCACCATGCCGAAGGAGGAGATGGCCGTTCCGGCCAGAATGGACAGGATGATGGCGGGAGGAAACAGCTCTTTTGCCTTTCTGCAGATGTCAGAAAAGGAAGGAAGCTCCCGTTCCCGGAAATACGCGTTGATCTTTGAAAACAGCTTTTTGTTCTGAAACAGCAAGATAAAACCTCTTTTCCTTTGGATTCAGCGGCGGCCGCAGATGACGGCAAAGAATGACGAAAGATGCGTCCTGCAGTCGGATTCCGCTGTTTTCTTTGAGTATAAACTCTGGTATAATACCAGGGTCAAGAGGTTTTTTGAAGTTCATTGCGTCTGTGGAGTTACT
>DWUW01000147.1 GCA_019120525.1 Candidatus Eisenbergiella stercorigallinarum
TCCTCCGTCTCTGAACAGTCCCCCTTTTCTTCCAGATCGGAAACAGACTCCGGTTCAATCCAATGTGCGGCCTCCTGCGGCGTACAGCCTTCATACTCCGTCAATGTTCTTGCCAGGATTTGAGAAATGACCTGCCGGAAGCTGAGAAGCTTCTTCACAAGTCCGTCGTACTGTGCCTTGCATCCTGCTGTTTCCAGCGCTTCATAAAATATGGTATTCCGTTTCATGTTCCTCCTGTTTTGCTGCCGCGAGACGGCATTTATCCTGGCAGAAAGAGGTCAAAAACAGAGTATGCTTTTTCGGCTGCTTCTGCCTGTGTCTGATGGGATAACGAATGTCTGGCAGAAACTGCCAAAAAGAATGTGCGAACGCACAAATCATAAAGAATAGTACAGGGGCCATATGAGAAATGCCCCTGTCTGACTGTAATTTGATTATAGAGCGCGGCAGGCGTTCTGTCAAGGACACGGGAATGAATCGGACAGGGAAACGGATTTCCTCTGTCCGGTCTTTGCACGCAAAAATCCCGGCGGGATCTGAATGCAGCGCATCCAGCATACCGCCGGGATTTCCACCTCAGGCATCCAGTCCGTCAGCCCCTCCCGCTCTTCTCCGCCTCCGCGATGCGACAAAGCTCCTTCTGAAGCCGCTTGGGCACGCTGGCCTTCAGCTCCGGCCAGGGCAGGAGCAGCTCCTTTTCCGGAAGGGAAGCTTCCGGGAAGAAGGGACGAAAACGCAGGGAAGGTTCAAAGGAAAATTTCTTCCGGATATAACGGTGCACCATCTCCTGGGCCGCTTCATCCGGGACGGCCATCACGTCCTGGAACATTTCGGGAAGCGGGACGCCGTCCAGGCCGGCAAGCTCCCTGCAGCTTTCCTGCCACTGGGGAACCAGGCGCACCAGCCGGGGAGCGGAAAGCACGGCGTGCTTTCCCGGCTGCAGATAAACGCATACGCGTCCGTTTTCATCCAGGGGCGGCTTTCCCGTATCCAGGTTCACCTGGTTCAGGTACTTTCCGTGGAAGCTTCCTTCCGCCTTCTGCACGCCGCCGTCCTTTCCCACGTAGACCCAGACATGCTCCAGCTCGTAAAGGTGCTGGATATCATAGTCGAACCAGATCTCATATTCGATCACGCAGTCCGTTTTCTCCCAGTCGGCTGCGATGACGCGTTTGGGAAAGGAGTCGCTGCGAAGATCGCTTCTGAAAATGGTATAGCCCACCGCCTTCATGTCAAAGGGTTCCTTTTCATCCAGCATGAAAACGGGAAGGTATTTTAAGGCAAGCTCTCTTTCTGCTGTCATGGCGTTTTCCCCTTTTCTTATTTCAGCGTTCCGTCCACGATGCAAAAGCTCCGGTCATAGGGCGTATAGTCGTTGAGGAAGATGCTGTAGCCGTATTCGTTGCGCTCCTCGCCGGAATAGTGGCCCTTGAAGGCATGGGTTCCGTATCCGGGGCCGATGACGATCTTCTGCGCGCCCTCATGAAGGTTGAGCTCGCCGCCCCGTAAGATCATGCTCTCGCCCTTTCCCGCAGTCAGGCACATGGTTTCGTTTTCCAGCACGACGCCCGCCGGAACATCCAGCTCCACGCGCAGCGGCAGGCCGCTCATTCCCTCGGCCTTCACATGGATATCCAGGCCGTTCTCCAGCTCGGAAAGGGTCACGGTGATGGCGACCTTGCTGGTGTGGATCTTATCCCGTTTGGTATGGTCCATGTCCCACCAGTCGCTGGTTCCCTGATCCTCTTTAAAGGGCTGATAATACCAGCCGCCGGCTTCCGCCTTCAGCACGCAGCCGTTGTCCTTCACCTCGATGGACTTCGGGATGAAATTCCGGATATCGCAGTAGGATTCTCCGATGCGAAGGCCGATGGGAAGGGAGCCGAACTTCAGGAAGAGGAAGGCCGCCTTGTTGTTCAGCACGCTGTATACATAATTTTCCTTCTTCACGCGCAGGACCTGGGAGCCGCGGAAGAACTTCCGGTATTCGGGCAGGAAGCCGTAGCCCTTGAATTCATAGTCCAGCAGCCAGTCGTACATCATGAAGATATACATGCAGTCCTGAGCCAGGTCCGCCCGCTCCATATTGTCTTTGATGATCTTGTGGGCCGCCGCGTCAAAGAGCGGATTGCCCGTCTTGTCCGCCATGTAGGTATACAGATAAAAATATTTATCCGCATACTGCTTGGTTCCGTGATCCTGTCTGGTGGAGTTCTGGGTAAAAATGGTGTCGTCCCCGTCGATGTAGTAGAGCATCATGTTCAGGTTCCGCTCCACATAGCCCAGGAATTTCTCATCTCCGGTAGCCTCGTAGGCCAAGATCAGGGACTTATCCACCACGGCGTTGTAGTTGCCGGTGGAGCGCTCCGCGTATTCGCCGTCCTCATCCCCGTCGATGCCTTCCGCCAGATACTGGTTCGCCCGGTCTCTCAGCTTCCGCACCAGCTCCTCCACGGTGTGCGGGATCTGATCCTCGCTGAAATACTCCTTCGGATAGCGGGGAACCTCAAGCGCCAGCTGTCCGTTCTGCTCCACCACGTTCGCCAGGGTGAAAAGCACGGACATCACCGCCCAGCGGTGGTTGGGCGTATGGAAGCCGCCGTACAGAAGGATCGGGATGCAGCGAAGCAGCAGGATGAGATATCTGTTCTCAAGCTCCTTCTCCTCTTCCGTCTGCGCGTGCTTTTCCAGGATATTCCAGGCGCCGTACAGTCTGCGGAAGCAGAAGGAGGTGTCAGGCGCGGAATAGAAATTGCAGCTGGGATAGTCCAGGCTTCCGTCGTCTCTCTGCCATCTTTCGATGAAAGAAAGGCCGGTCTTTATGGCGTCAAAAAGCTTCTCATCCTTATAGTATCTGCTTTCCTTACAGAAATACAGGCAGACCGCGTTGGTCAGAAGATAAATGGTCAGCTTCCCCTCGATGATCTCGCTGGGCATGCGGCCATAATCCGGTCTTGAGCTGTCCTTTACCTGCTTTGCAAGATAATCCTCCACCATTTTTTCCGTGGATCTTACGATATGAGGCCAGTATCTTTTCATTGTCAAATTCCCTCCTTTTCAAAACTGCCGCGTCAGATCTCAAGCAGGAACAAGATCGCCAGCGCCTGGCCGTAGGGCATGGGCTGGATCGGGATGGTCTTATAGAAATCCTTTGAAATCCGTCCCATGGGCGTACCGTAGGAAACCTGATTCACCACACCGTCCTCAGAGATCAGGGAAAGGATCGGACGCAGCGCCTTCCTTGCCACGCTCTCCCACTTCGGATCCAACAGCCCCGTATGCACGCCTTTTAAGATGCCATAGGCAAATCCGGCGGTAGCGCTTGCCTCCTCATAGGAATCGGGATCGTCCAGCAGCGTATGCCACATGCCGCTTTCGGACTGACATTCCGCCAGCGCCCGTACCTGGTTTTCCAGAGCGCCCTTCAGGATCTTTTCCACGGCAGGCGGGCATTTCAGCATGTCCAGGAATTCCGGGATGGCGATGGTGATCCAGCAGTTGCCTCTGCCCCAGAACGCGCCGGCGAAATTGTTGCGCTCCAGGAAGGTCCAGCCATGATACCAGAAGCCCGTCTTTTTGTCCTGCAGATATTTCATGTGAAGCAGGAACTGATACTGCGCCTCCTCCTGATAGTCCTTTCTGCCGAGGATCCGGCCCATGTTGGCCAGAAAAAGCACCGTCATGAACAGGGTATCATCCCAGATCTCGCCCTCGTTCCAGTCGTCCGAGGTCTGATGCTGGATGCCTCCCTCTTCGGTCCTTGGCATCCCGGTCATGATCCACTCCGCGGCCTCCCGGCAGGGAGCCATGTATTCCTCGCTCTTGAGATATTCCGCCAGATAAGACATCACCAGATAGGGCGCCATGGTGTTCACATTGGACGGAGGGAAGCCCACCTTTTTCTGATTGTCGTAATACCTGGTCAGGATATCCAGATATTCCTTCTTCCCGGTCATGGAAAACAGCTTCCAGATGCCTGCCAGGCCGACGCCCTGCGTCCATTCCCAGTGCGCGTATTTCTGAAGCTCCTCCTCGGAAATATGCTTCTTCTCTCTCATATTCTTCATGAACTGCTCATCGTCCTCATACAGGATCGGGACGAACGCGTCCACCAGAAGATCCAGTTTCTTTTTCGCTTCCGCTTCCATCTTAGCCTCCTCCTCATTCCATTTCTTTTCCAGCTCTTCCAGCAAAGGAAGCAGCTCGGAAGGATGCTTTACCGTATAGTCCGGCTTCCAGTCCTCCTCTTCAAACTCATGAAAATACCGGGGCGACCAGTCCAGCCAGATGGACGTGATCCCGAAACGGTTCGCCCCGGCCACATCCTTTTTCAGATTATTTCCGATCATCACGATCCTTCCTTTGTCCGCATCCGTCAGCCCCAGCTGGTCCATTGCCGTCTGGAACATGGCCCGCGCGGGTTTCTCCTGTTCCACCGTCTCCGACACCACCCAGGCGTCGAAGCAGCGCTTCAGGCCGTTTTCCCGGTATACATTCCGGAAGGATTCCTCCCCGCCGTCCGCTACGAGAGCGATGGTATAACCCGCTTCCTCCATCTGCCGAAGGACCTCTCCCGCATCCTCGATAAAATCCGCCGTGACAACAGTCCCATCCTCCCGGTACTGCTGCGTGGCCTCATCAATGATCGTATCCCCGCTGTCTGTGAAAATAATGATCTTTTTCTGTTCTCCCATCTTCCATTCCTCCCATCCGCGCCATCGCGCATTTATTGCGTTTCGCCTGAAAAGATTGTGTCTTTTCCGTTTTTTCAGTATACTTACAAAGAACATCCGCCCCACTTCAGAGAAAGCAGGTAGGTTTATGCCAAACCAGATTGATTATGAAGAAAAACGCTTCATCATTGTAAACGACATCCCTAATATGATGTTTTATTTTTTCGATTTTGACGCCCGCTCCAATTCCAGAAACATGGAATTCGAGCATTTCCATTCCTACTATGAGATCCACATCCTGCTCAGTTCCCGCGCTCTCCATTTTATAGAAGGAATCCCTTATCCGGTCCGGGCGAATGATTTCGTCCTTCTCCCCCCTTCGCTTCTTCACAAAACCAGCTATCCGGAAGGGGAGCCGTCCAGGCGGCTTGTCATTGCCTTCCTGTACAGGAACGACGGTTATGGTTTTCGGAACGCCTATGATGAAATACTCGCCCCTTTCCACGCCCCTCTTCCGATCTACCGTTTCCCGGATGACAGGCAGGCGGTCCTGATCGATATCCTGAACCGGATCGTAAACCTTTCCCGCCATGCCGGGACCCAGGAGCTCACAGATACGGCCGAACTGCTCCTGCACAGTATCTTCACGGAGTTTCTTTTCTGGCTGAACCATTTTAAGGACAGCAACATCTACCATACGGAACAGGCGGAAGATACGGTCTCTGAACGGATCTATGCCGTTTCCAACTATATCCATACCCATTATATGGAAGAGCTGTCCCTGGATGAGCTTGCGAAAGAAGCCTGGATGAGCCCTTATTATCTTTCCCACCAGTTCAGGCGGGTCACAGGCTACACCCTCACCCACTACATCCATCTGGTACGCGTCCGCAACTGCCAGTTCCTTCTGATCAACAGCCGGAAAAAGATCACCGAGATTGCCTCTGACTGCGGCTTCACCAGCTTCTCACAGTTCAACCGGGTCTTCCGGCGTTTCTGCGGGGAGTCCCCTTCCGATTACCGCCGGAGCCGTTTCCCGGAAGACGTACCTTCTGCCCCTGGCCGGAATGCCGCCCCCATTCCCCCAAAAACCTGACTCTCATTCCATAAAGCAGTGTACTTCCCTGAAATCGATTTATCCACACCAAAATTGCTTTTCTTCCGATATTATATTGCATTTTTTGCTTTTTGGATGCTTTTTCCAAATTCCGTGATATAATAAGAAATTGAGCGTACCAAAGCCCCGGGTTCCTGTCAGGCAGGGACCGGGCAGAAAAAAAGCCCCTTTCCGGGGCAGATGGAGGAATCGATTCATTATGAAAAGCCGCAGCCAGTCCGTACCTATGACCGAAGGATCCATTGCCCGGAGGCTTACCGCCTTTGCGATCCCGCTTTTTCTGGGAAATCTGTTTCAGCAGCTGTATAATACAGCGGATTCCCTGATCGTTGGAAATTTTCTCGGAAGCGAGGCGCTGGCGGCTGTCAGTTCCTCCGGAAGCCTGATCTTTCTCATGGTAGGCTTTTTTAACGGCATTTCCATAGGCGCCGGCGTTGTGATCGCCCGATATTATGGAGCCAGACAGATCGACCGGGTACAGAAGGCCATCCACACCACGGTCGCCTTCGGCCTTGTCGCAGGCGTCCTGCTTACCGTCATCGGCCTTGTCCTTGCCCCGCTTCTGCTTGTCTGGATGGGGACGCCGGAAAATGTGCTCCCGAATTCCATTATCTATTTCAGGATCTATTTCTGCGGCTCGATCGCGTTTGTCCTGTACAATGTTTTCGTGGGGATCCTGCAGTCCGTCGGGGACAGCACGCACCCCCTGATCTATCTGATCATCTCCTCCGTAGTGAACATCGTCCTGGACCTGCTGTTTGTCGGAGGCTTTCATATGGGCGTGGGAAGCGCTGCCTTCGCTACCATCATCTCCCAGTTTGTCAGTGCCGTCCTCTGCCTGATCCAGCTGTTAAAAAGCCCGGAGGAATACCGGGTTTATCCCGGGAAGATCCGCTTTCACGGCTTCTACCTGAAGCAGATCATCCAGAACGGCCTTCCTTCCGGCTTCCAGAATTCCATCATTTCCGTAGCGAACGTGGTGGTACAGGCCAATATCAACAGCTTCGGCGCCCTGGCCATGGCCGGCTGCGGAGCTTACTCCAAGATAGAGGGTTTCGGCTTCCTTCCGATCACCTGCTTCGCCATGTCCCTCACTACCTTTATCAGCCAGAACCTGGGCGCAGGGCAGTATGACCGCGCAAAAAAAGGAGCCAGGTTCGGCATCCTGTGCTCCGTGATCATGGCCGAGCTGGTCGGGCTCGCCATCAACCTGGCCGCGCCGCTTCTCATCGCCGCCTTCAACAACGACCCCGATGTGATCGCCTACGGCGTGGCCCAGGCAAGAACTGTTACGCTGTTTTATTTCCTGCTGTCCTTCTCCCACTGTGTGGCGGGGATCCTGCGCGGCGCGGGACGGGCTACCGTTCCCATGCTGGTCATGCTGGCCTGCTGGTGCGTGATCCGGATCAGCTATATCACCATTGCCGTCCGTTTCATCCCCTCCATCCGGGTAGTGTTCTGGGCCTATCCCCTTACCTGGTGCTTAAGCTCCATCCTCTTTCTGGTCTATTTCCTGAAAGCGGACTGGCTGCACGGCTTTGACCGGCAGGGATAAGGAAGGCTTCCGTCACGCGTCAAGCGCCCACTGCTTCAGCACAATGGTCCTGACAGAAGAAGGACGGGCCGGGCAAACGTCCGGGGAAGCGGTGGACGCCGTATCTTTCCGGCCCTCCGGCGCGTCTTCCTTCTCCCGCTTCCCTGCCTCCAGCCGGATCGTATCCGTTTCATATCTTGTCACATTCCCACAGTCCTTCAGATATTCCTCGCAGGTCTTCAGCACAGGAAAACCGCTTTTAGGCGTACGGTAGTGCATGGGGATCATGACCGCCGGGGAAAGGCGCCGGATCAGCTCATGGATCACCTCCGGCTCCGCCGTATAGTGGCCGCCCACCGGAGCCAGGATCACATCCGCGTTTTCCATCCGCTCCAGCTGCCATTTTTCCGGTATGCAGCCAATATCTCCCAGATGGATCACCTTCATGCCTTCCGCCTGAAGGATATGGATGGCATTGCTGCCGCGAAGCTCCCCTTTCCTGTCGTCATGCCAGCTTTCCAGCCGTTCCACCTGAAAGGGGCTGGCCGCCCCGGTGTTCTTCAGGCGGATCCATTCCAGGCCGCAGTGGTCCCCGTGGCCATGGCTGCACAGGCACTGGTCCGCCTCCACATCCAGACATTTCAGTCCAGGTACCGAATCCTTTTCATACGGGTCCAGCACGATCTCATACCCCTCTGACTCCAGTTTAAAGCACGAATGCCCCAGATACTGTAACTTCATTCCCTTTTCCCCCTTTCCGTCCTACCTCCTGCGCCACCGGCGTCTTCTTGCCTGCACCTGATATATGGTGTCTCTTCTTACATGCCGGCGGTAAACCTGATCTTTTCTCCCGCGCCTTCTGCTCCTCCATCTGAATTTCCAGACCTGACGGCGGATAAACAGAAAAATCCCCCCTGCGAGCACGGCAGCCGCAAGGATTCCCAAAACGGGATACAGCCACCCAAGCCCAACCTCCTTCTTCTCCGGTTCCTTTTCCGGAAAAGGCTCTGCCGGCGGCTCTTCTTCCGTCTCCTCCGGAACGGTCAGGGAAGAAGGAAGCGCGATCTTCGCTCCGCCGACCGTACGTCCCGCATAGGTATATTCCAGCGTCGCGGACGCCCCCTCCGACGCGTTTTCCGTATCATAGTACAGATCGGGCTGAAGCTGGCTCAGCGTCACAGACTGGGGCAGGACCACATAACCGTCCTCCTCGGGCAGAACCGATACCTGCGCCGTTTCCGGCGCAGCGCTTTCCTTCCCTCCCGTCCGCGCATGGATCATCGCCATCGTCTCCGTATTCTGTCCGATATCCACCTTCTTAAATTGTCCGAACCCATAATCGAACAGCGTCGCCGCGTCCACATAGACCTGCTTTCCCTGGGTTTCCATGGTAACGCTGATCAGGACCATGCCGTCCCTTTCGGCGCAGGTGACCAGGGTATTCTGGGCTACCGTGGTATAGCCGTTCTTTCCTGCAAAAGCCCCGTCATAATGATAGGTGCCGGCCTGAAGCATGGCGTGATGATGCGACATGGGGATCAGGTCAGGCTGTTTGTCCGACGGCTGGATCTCATAAAAAACGGTCCCGGAAATCTCACAGAAGATATCATGCTTCAGCGCCTCCCTCGTGATCAGCGCCATATCATAGGCGCTGGTCACATGGTTTTCATCCGGAAGCCCGTGCGGGTTCGTGAAATGGGTATCCTGACAGCCCAGCTCCCGCGCCCTTTCATTCATCATATCGGCGAAGCCCTCAATGGTGCCTCCGATGTGCACCGCAAGGGAATAAGCAGCGTCATTGGCAGAAGCCAAAAGGATCGCGTACAGGCAGTCCTCTACCGTAAGCTCTTCTCCCTCATCCAGGGCGATGTGGGATCCCTTGTCCTCCATATATACCGCTTCATGGGGAACCGTCACCATCTCGTCCATATCGCAGTTCTCAATGGCGAGAAGGGCGGTCATGATCTTGGTGATGCTGGCCGGATAATGCTGCTCATGCATATTTTTATCATACAGGACCGTTCCCGTGGACGCTTCCATCAGGACGCCCGACGGCGCTTCGATGGAAGGCTCTCCCGGCCATTCTTCCTGCGCTTCCAAAGTCCCTTCCTCTTCCGTAGCAGGGGTTTCTTCCGTTACCGTCTCCTGCTCACCGGTCTCCTGTCCGGCCTGCAGCGTTTCCGCCGCGGGCGCTGACGCGGCCAGAGGGCGCGCCGGCTGGGCAGCCGTAAAAAAAACCGTCAGACAGACGGCCGTTATCATAAGCCTGGATCTATGCTTCATGGGGAGTATGCTCCTTATCTTTTTTCGTTGAATATGAGACAAGATTTCAGAAATTGCAACATCAACATATTATCTCCTTAACAGATTACCCCGACAGCGTTTCCCCGTCAAGCATAAAATTTCTTAATTTTCAGCCAGCCGCCCGTAAAACTGACTGTAAAAATCTTCCTTCCCATAAGGACGCAGATAGAAAGTCTTCAGGACGGACATGGCCAGCTCCTTCATCCGGGCTTCCTCCCCCGCCTCCTTTACCTGTTTTCCCATATCCTTCAGATAATCATGCCAGGCCAGCACGAAAGCCTCATACTTTCCGAGCTCCGGTATCCCGAGCCATTTTTTCACCTTTACTTTGGAACGGTTTTTCTTTTCACATTCATAGATCTGGATAAAATACCGGAATCCCCCGTCCCCATAGACCCTTCCCAGGGGAAAGAGCCTGCACAGCCCTGGCCGGAAGGCATGGATGGAACACCTGCCTTCCCGGTCCAGGAAGCTGCAGCCCTCTCCGTTCTCCCCCAGTTTCAGGTTCGGCAGGACCACGCCGTCCGCCATATTCAGTTCGATCCGGCCCTGCCCCAAAAGTGTTTCAAAGGTCATGCCGGTCCCGCAGCCAAGCTGCCACATATCATAAGGGTCCAGAAGAATGGTGTTCCCTGTCTCCCGGCAGCAGGAGGAACAGCCCGCGCAGTCCCCGCAGCCCACCTTTACCAGATCCTCCGCACCGTACAGCTTTCCATCAGATATTTCCGCCAGATCGATCTCCCGTTCCATTCTTACCTCAATTCCTGCCCGCCGCGCGGCGGCATTTCCGTTTTCTGTCATTATAAACTTTTTCCTGCCGTTCTACAACAAGGGAAAAAAAAGATTGACAAATCCAACCAGTTAGTTTAGACTATCTACTGACCGAAGGAGTTAGTTGAAGCTACCTCCCGATCAGCCGGGAAGCCCTGAAGGCTGCTTCCCGGAGGAGAATCCTATCAGGAGAGGAGGGACATCTGCTCTTATGACTTTACTGGACGCGAAGGAAGGCGAAGAATACCTCATCAGGGACATCCGGACGGACGATGAGGAATTGGAAGCCTTTCTGTTTTCCCTGGGCTGCTACAGCGGCGAGCCCATTACGGTCGTATCCCACAAGAAGGGCGGCTGCGTGGTTTCCATCAAGGACGGGCGCTATAACATCGATATTGATCTGGCGCAGGCTATTTCAATATAAGAAAAAGTGGCTTCGGCCATTTTTTTCAGCCAAAAGGTTAGTATATCCTAACTAAAATAAAGGAGGAAAACAGGTATGAGAATCGCTTTTGCGGGCAACCCCAACAGCGGAAAAACAACCATGTACAACGCGCTCACCGGCAGGAACGAACGCGTCGGAAACTGGGCCGGGGTTACGGTCGAAAGAAAGGAAAGCCTGATCAGAAAGGCTTATTATGACGGAGGCGAGGAGCTTGTGGCGGTAGACCTTCCGGGCGCCTATTCCATGTCTCCCTTTACTTCGGAGGAGAGTATCACCAGCAGCTACGTGAGAAACGAGCGCCCTGATGTGATCGTCAACATCGTGGACGCGACCAACTTAAGCCGGAGCCTGTTTTTTACCACACAGCTTCTGGAGCTGGGTGTTCCGGTCGTGGTGGCCCTGAACAAGAGCGACCTTACGGCAAAGAAGCAGACGAAGATCGATGAAAAGCTTCTGTCCGAGAAGCTTGGCTGCCCGGTGGTAAAAACCGTCTCCACCTCTTCCGGCCATGACGGGCTGAAGGAAGTTGTGCAGGCTGCCGTTTCCGTAAGCGGCAAAGAACAGAAGGCACCCTACGTCCAGGAGGACATCGATCTGAAGGACCGCGCCGCGGTAGAAGCCGCCGACAGAAACCGTTTTACCTTTGTCAACAATCTTGTTTCGGAAGTGGAGAAACGGAAAGTCTTCACAAAGGATAAAAATTTCCAGGATAAGATCGACAGCGTGATCACCCACAAGATCATCGGCATCCCGATCTTTGCCGTGATCATCTTCCTGGTGTTCTACATCTCCCAGTCCACCATCGGGACCTACATCGCGGACTGGCTGGTCGCCTGGATCGAAGCCTTCCAGGGCTGGGTAGGGGGCCTGATGGAAAACGCGAACCCGCTCCTGTACGCGCTTCTGGTGGACGGCATCATCGGCGGCGTCGGCGCGGTGGTCGGCTTCCTGCCTCTGGTCATGGTCATGTATTTCCTGATCGCTTTGCTTGAGGACTGCGGATATATGGCCCGCGCCACTGTCGTTCTTGATCCGATTTTCAAGCGGGTCGGCCTTTCCGGCAAATCCATCATTCCCATGGTGATCGGCACCGGCTGCGCGATCCCCGGAATCATGGCCTGCCGTACCATCCGTAATGAAAGAGAACGCCGCACCACCGCCATGCTGACGCCCTTCATGCCCTGCGGCGCGAAGATCCCGGTCATCGCACTGTTCGCGGGCGCGTTCTTTTCCAATGCCGCCTGGGTATCCGCCACCATGTATCTGGTGGGCATCGTGCTGATCTTCCTCGGCGCTCTTCTGGTAAAGCGGATCACCGGACAGAAGTACCGCAAGTCCTTCTTCATCATCGAGCTGCCGGAATATAAGCTTCCCAGCCTGAAAAGAGCTGCCGTTTCCATGCTGGAGCGCGGCAAGGCCTATATCATCAAGGCCGGGACCATCATCCTGGTATGCAACACCGTGGTACAGATCATGCAGACCTTCAACTGGCAGTTCCAGCTGGTGGAGGAAGGCGCGGAGAACACTTCCATTCTGGCAAGCGTCGCCCATCCCTTCGCCCTCCTGTTCATCCCTCTCGGCTTCGGCGTCTGGCAGCTTGCCGCAGCGGCGATCACCGGCTTTATCGCGAAGGAAAACGTGGTCGGAACTCTGGCCGTTGTTTACGGCGTTACGAACCTGATCGATACGGAGGCGCTGGAGCTTGTGGGCGCGGGCAGCGATGTGGCTTCCGTCATGGGACTCACCACCGTGGCCGCTCTTGCGTACCTGATGTTCAACCTTTATACCCCGCCCTGCTTTGCGGCCCTCGGAGCTATGAACTCTGAAATGAAGAGCGGGAAATGGCTGCTCGGCGGCATCTGCCTCCAGCTCGCGACCGGCTATACCGTGGCCTTCCTGGTCTATCAGATCGGAACCCTCATAACGACCGGCGCCCTGGGAACTGGCTTTGTTCCCGGCCTGATCGCGGTGCTGGTATTCGCGGCGGTCATCGTCTGGCGGATCCGCGTATCCGATAAAGAGTTTGCGGCGGAATATA
>DWUW01000148.1 GCA_019120525.1 Candidatus Eisenbergiella stercorigallinarum
TGAAAAAATATGGTATGTGTGTGGCTTCTTTATATCAACAGGCGGTTTCCCGCACTGTTAATACCGGGTTTGTTCCGGGCAGGCAGCGGACGGGCCGCCGTCAGCCGTTGGTCAGGCCGCTGTCAGCCGTCGCTGTGTTTTCCTCCGGCAGCTCTTCATAGAAGACCTGGAGGATCAGCTCGTACAGAGCGGTTTCATCGGGATAAAACTCTTCAAAAAGCTCTCCCATTTTCACCTCTCCCTGCAGGGAGTAGACGTTTTCTGAGCGGAAGCTGTAGGAGACTGCCTCTCCCGCGATATGCACCGCCTCCTGAGCGGTAATGTCCGTCACCATGTACGGGGTTATGGCCTGGTACAGGGTAAGCGGCAGGGTAATGTCGTTTTTTACGGCGTCCACCGCCCGGGCCGCGAAGGCCTGGAGATAGGTTTTCTGCCGTTCCAGTCTGGCTTCGGCGCTCTGCGCCTGGTCGGTGTCTCTGTATCGGATAAAGGTATAGGCGTCGTCGCCCATGAGATGGACCTGCTGTCCGGCTTCCCAGCCGGTTTTGTGCCGCTCTCCGTCGATGCCCATGTCCGCCCCCGCGGCGGATTCCGGGATGACGACATCCACGCCGCCCACCGCGTCGTTCAGGATGTTGACGACCTCCATATTCAGGGCGCAGTAGCCGTGGATGGGCAAGCCGTAAAAGAGCCGGCTGACCGCCTCCACCGTGTTTTCGCAGCTTTCCTCCATGCCGTCGCCGTAGGCGTGGGCCAGGGCGATCTGAGCGGTCTGGGTTCCGGCGTAAAGGCCGTTTCGGTCAAAGACGGAAATTTCCGTCATGGTATCCCGGTTGATGCCGACGATGCGGATCGTTTTTTCTCCGGGATCCAGGACCATAAGGAACAGGGCGTCGGCCTGTCCGCCCTCATAAAGGTCTTCGGAGGCCTCCATCTGTCCGGTTTTATCGATGCCCATGATAAGAAAGGTCATCACATCGTTTTTATAGGCGTAGGTTTTTCCCTGATAGCGAAGCTCGCCGGTCCGTAAGGGTTCTTCTCCTTCCGTGTCCGCCTCGAACCCCTGATGCATGCCCTCCGGTACGGCCTCCTGTCTGGCCGCGAGCTGTGTCCTCCCCTGGTGGTCCAGGATCAGCCAGGCCGCGATCAGGGATACGCCTCCCAGGAAAAACAGGCCGATCAGCACGCCAAGGGCGATCAGAAGCCGGTTTCGTATTCTGTTTTTTCCGGTTCTTTTCCTGCGTTGTCTGCGGGTATGTTCCATTTTTACCTCCATGCCGAAGCGTTTTACGCCGAGGCACGCGCGCCGGACCTTAAGAATCATCGCCCGCCATATGATACAAGCACAGCCTGTACCAGATATCTTCTGTCGTCCTGGCCGGTCACGCCGGTGGAAAGGGTGTTATCGGAAGAAGCTGCCTCTTCTTTCGCTCCGCCGCAGGCGGAAAGAAGCAGGGCGGACAGGACAGCCGCGAAAAGAAAGATGCTTTTTTTGCTGTACTGGGTCTTTTTTCCGTGTTTCATTTTTTTATGTATCCTTTGTCCTTTTTCGATTTTTGTTTTGGTTCCGTTCCTGCCATGCCGGTCAGGCCAGAACGCACTGGATGTCTTCTTTTCCCATGTTTTTCCGTTCGGCTTCCATCCACAGACGGGCCGGTGCCGCGGCGTCCCTTCCGCTTATGCGGGGAAGATATTTTCCCACGCCGCTTTCCAGATACAGCCTGCAGAAGTCCAGGATCCCTTCCTGGATCTGCGCGGCCTGCCTGGCGCGGCTGTCCGTATCCGGCCGGATGGAACGTTCCTCCCAGTCCGGGCCGGAAAAGCCGCGGAAGCCGGGAAAGGGGGAGGAAAAGAGTTTTTCCATCGCCACGTTGTCGCCCCTTGCCGGATCGTGCCTCTCCCAGAGGTCCCGGTTGTGAGCCTGGGAGAAAACATAGCTGACCAGCTTTCCGGAAGCCAGCTGGGCCTCGCTCATGTCCGGCTCCGCGTTGTGGCAGGTATTGGTCCCCGCGAGAATCCCCGTGACCTGGCAGTCAAACCTCCACACTCTGCGAAAGAGCACGTCCAGCGCCATCGCGCCGCTTCCGGCCCAGCCGATATCCACGACGGCGGCCTTTTTCGCTCCGGAAAGCGCCTGTTCGTAGTAGCGCTTCCCGATTTCCAGCTGGCTGTCGTAATGGGCGAGCACCTCTTCCCAGTGGTCAAGCAGGTATTCCTGAACCCTGCGGACGTTTCCGTCCGTTAAAAGCTCCGTTTTCTTCAGGGCCGTGTCCTGCCGGCCTGAGTTCTCCTGCCGCGTCAGGCCGTCCAGCATGTCGGAAAGCTCCATGGCCTGAAAGATCTGTTCCAGAGGAAAGCCCTGGTTGACCTTGTGAAACAGAAACCTCCTGAAATAATCGTACTTGTAATAGCGGGCGGACAGCTTCACCGCCGCCAGCCTGGACCAGAGGACGTAGCGGACCTTTCCCGCTTCCTCCGGATAAAGCAGGCGGTAGACCCTGCTGAGGATATCGCCGTCTCTGGCAAGGAACAGGATCCGTCCGATCCCGTGCGCTATCGTATATTCGTGAATGAACTGGCAGTAACCGAGCGCCAGGATGCCTCCGTAGAGAAAGCCGCATTCATAGTCCCGGCTCCTGGCCTTCAGGCCGTTGCGCAGATGGGCGTTTGCCAGCCCTCTGTAAACGCTTCCGGCGACAGCCGACATTTCGCTGGCGCGAAAGGACAATCCCGCCGTATTCACATTCTGGTAAAGCAGGCTGTCCCATCCGGCTTTTCCGGCGTTTTCCCCATCCGATATCCGATTGTCGCCGATGTGGATACAGTTTCCTGCCCCGAGCTTCTTTTTGACCCGTTCGTACAGGCCGCCGTCGCTTTTGGAACAGCCGTATTCGCAGGATACGAAGCAGTCCTCCATTCCGGAAAACCCGCATTTTTCCAGCATGCTCCGGACGGTTTTCTCCGGAAGGTACATATCCGACAGGGCGATCAGCCGTTTCCCCTTCTGCCTGAGAATGCGGAAAACCTCCAGCAGATACGGGTTCGCAAAACACAGCGCACGCTCGGTTTCCTCTTCTGTGCGCATTCCCTCCCCGGCAGGAATGCCCGCTTCCCGTTCCAGCCTTTGATAGATATCGGAAAGGGAGATCTCCCCGCTGCCGCTTCTGCGTCTGTGCTCCTCTCTCTCACGCGCTTCCGCTTCCATGCGGATCCGTCTGAAATCCAGATAATCCAGCTTCTGGCCGACGATGTAAAAGAGATCCTCCGGTCTGGAAAAGGGCCGGAAAAGCAGGGTGTCAAAAACGTCGAAGGAAATGACATCGTATTCCATCAGTCTCCGGGCAAGCCTTTCCGGGGTTTCCCTGACAGAGGAAACGGATTCCGGCGCCGCGGCGGAAAGCAGTTTTGCGGTCTGCAGGTCTCTGCCGCCCGTCTGTCGGGCCTGCCTTTTTCCCAGTAGCCAGCCCGCGTTGAGGGACGCAAGGTAAAGCCAGGCGATGGGGCGCTGCCAGGAGGCTGTCTGCGTATCCCGGACCATATGATATTTTTCTCTGATCTCCGGCACCCGGTTGACCAGCGTACCGTAAATACTCATCCTGAGCGTCATTCCGGCTCTCCTGTCCGATTTCTTTCGTGGTTTTTATGCGTTTTCGTACGGCCCGCGGCTTTTCGGCGCTTCAGCCCGCCAGCTTTCGGTAAGCCTCGCAGACCTTTTTCGGTTCTCCGATTTCCTTTAATACGCCTTTTTCGATCCAGACGGCCCTGGTGCAGTTCTTGATGATGGTATCCGTGGAATGGGATACGATCAGGACGGTGGAGCCGCCGTGGATCATTTCTTTGATCCGCTGCTCGCTCTTTTGGCGGAAAAACATGTCTCCCACACTGAGCACCTCGTCCAGGATCAGGATATCGGCGGTCTCGCCCACGGTCGCGATGGCGAATCCGAGGCGGGAGGTCATACCGGAGGAAAAGTTCTTGATCTTTTCGTCCATAAAGCCCTCCAGCTCGGCAAACGCAACGATCCTGTCAAAATTTTCATCGATGAATTCCCTGCTGTAGCCGATGATGGCTCCGTTCAGGTACACATTTTCCCGGGCGGTCAGCTCCGCGTCGAAGCCCGTTCCCAGCGTGAGAAGCTGCACCTTCTTCTTATCCACCTCGACCCTTCCTTCCGAGGGCTTCAGCACGCCGGCGATCAGCTTTAAAAGGGTACTCTTTCCGGAACCGTTGGTCCCGATGATGCCGATCACCTCTCCCCTTCGGATATCAAAGGAAATGTGCCGCAGGGCTTCCAGCTCGTGGTAGCGGTTCTGCCGCTTCAAAGTGACCAGAAGGTATTCCTTCAGGCTGCCGGCGTTTATGTCGCTGATCTTAAACCGCATGCTCACATCCTCGACGCGGATGACCGGCGGCTCCTGCTGTTTTTCCCGCGGCCGGCTGTCAGCCTCTTCCATCTCTTCTTCCGTTTCGTCCACGGCCTCCTGCCAGCGGCGCCAGTTTCCGTCCGTATCCAGCTCTATCCATTCCATGTCGTCCTCATCCTCGTCAAAATACGGTTCTTCCCGTTTCCTGCGCCAGAGAAAAATGCCCAGTCCCGCCGCTGCCAGAAGCAGAAGGACGCCTCCGCCCATATACAGATACCGCACGGCAAAGGAGGCCAGATGCCCTGCAGGCCATCCCGGATCCGCAGCCGGCTGTGCCATGGCAGGTACGAAAAGGCTCTCCGTTTCCGCGATGGTCTGCGGATTATCTTCCTCCGGCCTCTCTCCCTCTGTCCCTGATTCCAGGGCTGCCTTCGGCGCCGAAACCGTCTCCGGCTCTGAAACTGCTTCCTGTTCCGGGGCCATTTCCGGCAGCAGCTCTGTCTCCGGCCTGGTCACATGCAGAAAATACTGTACCGCCTCCACGCCGGTGCTGACCGTTACGGTAACGGTATTTTCGCCGGTTTCCAGCGCGGTGTCCGATATGTCCACCGAAGCCCTTTCATCCGTCGGGACGGCGTCCAGGACAAGCTCCTTCATATCGGAAGGGACTTCAATGTCGTATTCATATACGTCAGGCTCCAGTCCAAAATCAGGAAGCCCTTCGATGGAAAGCTCTGAGAGCGTATCATCCACTCTGGACTGAACACTGACCCGGGCAAGTCCCAGGGAGGTGAGTTCGGCTATGGCCGGGGGACCAGCCTGCTGTTCCATCCCTGCGCCCATTACCCCTTCTTTCGCCGCCCCGGCGGCGGGGTTCGTGATGACGGAAGCTTCCG
>DWUW01000149.1 GCA_019120525.1 Candidatus Eisenbergiella stercorigallinarum
GCCCGCAGTCCAAACAGCGAGCCCTCGCCCGCGGCGATCGCGGCGATGTCGCTCCAGCCCGCCGTCCCCGCGCCCAGGCAGCCGGTGTCTCCCGCCGTCACCACCTGGCCGTTTGCCAGAAGTCCGGCGATGTAGCCGTCTCCCAGGGAAAGATCCGCCACACCCTTCCAGGAAAGGGCGTCCTGCATGGCGTCCGTCTCTCCGCACAGGACTACCGTGCCGTCCTCCTTTAATCCCGCGCTCACATTTCCGCGCGCGGCCAGCCGGACAATCCCGGACCAGTCCTGCACGCCGCCGCACTGGCCCGCGCTGTCGTCTCCGGCCGCCAGGACGGTCCCGTCCTCCCGCAGGCCCAGCGAATGGTTTTCTCCGGCCGCCGTCTGGACGACGCCGCTCCAGCCGCTCACATCGCACTGGCCCATGGCGTTGCTGCCCGCCGCCGTCACCGTGCCGTCCTCATGCAGGCCCAGGGTCATCGTCCCTCCCGCGGAGGCCTGGACCACATTCTTCCAGATGTCCACCGCGCACTTTCCGTCCGACGTATCTCCTGTGGCCACAGCGGTCCCGTCTGTTTTCACGCCCACCGTGTGGCCCGGCCCGGTGGAAAGGGAGGCGATGTCCTGCCAGTTTCCCACATCCAGCTCGCCGGAATGGTTCGCGCCGCCGCCCGTGACGGTCCCATCCGCTTTTCGGGAGAGCAGATGCCAGCCCGCCGCGGCAAAACCGTCTGCCGCCGCCTTCGCCTGTACCTGTTTTTCAGACAGCTCCTCAGCGGAAAGCTGTTCCAGCGCTTTCCAGTCCACGGAGGGCTGCCCGGACGCTCCCGCGCCTGCCTGCGTGTTCCCGTTTGGCGCGCTTCCGTTCGATCCGCCCGCGCCTCCGGATGCCCCGGCTCCGTCCTGTCCCGCGCCTGCCGCGCCGCCTGCGGTCCCCGCTCCGGCCGTTCCGATACCGTCCGCGCCCGCCGCAGCCCCTGCCGGAAGCTGCGCCCTGCCCGGAAGGACTGCCTGCAGGATCCCCCAGAAAAGAAGGCCTGCGCACAGCGCTCCGGCCGCCGCTCCTATGCCGATATAGAGCCGCTTCTGCTTTTCCGTAAGCTTTTTCCTGCGGCGGATCTTACCCCGGCCCGTACCGTACAGCCCCTCCATCAGCTCGTCCATGCTCTGGTAGCGGTCCTGCACCCGGATGGCCATTCCCTTATCCAAAAGGGCATAGGATGTCTGCGTGGAAACCTTGCAGCCCAGCTCCTTAAATTCCTTCAGGGTGTCCTCATGCAGCCGGTCCATGGCTCCCGGCGGCACCTCTCCCGTCATCATCCGGTACATGGTGGCGCAGATGGCGTACACGTCCGTCCATGGCCCCTGGTTCCCGCGGCTCTGATACTGCTCCGCCGGTGCGTAGCCGTGCTTTAAAATGATGGTCAGGCTGCGCTCGTTATCCCCGCCCGCGAAACGGGCCGCGCCGAAGTCGATCAGCTTCATGCGCCCGTCCTTCGTCATCATGATATTGTCCGGGCTGATATCCCGGTGGATGATCCCCGCCGCGTGCACGGTTTTCAGGGAATCCATGACCGGATGGAAGAGGGCCAGAACCTCCTGCTCCGACAGCCTTCCGCCGTGGCTTTTCAGATAAGAACCAAGCGTCACCCCGTCCACATACTCCATGACCATATAGGCCGTATCATTGGCGAAGAAAAAATCACGCACCGATACGATACCGCTCAGGTTGTAGAATCTGGACAGGTTCTGCGCCTCCGCCATGAATTTTTCCAGGCCCTGACGGTAGTTGTCCCGCCGCACGCCCGGAAGCGCGGAAATGGCGCAGCTTCTGCCCTGGCCGGTATCGCGGGTGGCAAGCCCCATGGGAAAGTATTCCTTTACCGCGACCCGTACCTCCAGGTTCAGGTCCCAGCCCATGTAGGTGATGCCGAAACCGCCTTCCCCGATGACCTTCCCGATCATGATCTTGCGCTCCAGCACAGTATAGAGAGGGAGCCATCTGGCCGCCCTCTCATATTTATTCCGGATAAATCCGCATACCGGGCAGGCCTGGTCAGGCTTTGCCCATTCATTCATACAGCCCGGACACAGCCGGCGTGGATCTTTCATTCTGACTACTCTCCATTTTTATCCCAGACGGAACTTATCCTCTCCCACCGTGATCACGCTGCCTGCCGCCATGGGTGTCGCAGCCGTTCTGGCCAGACGGTTTCCGTCCCCGTCAAAGGTGCCGTTGGAGGAAAAATCCGTCACGGTATACATGCCGTTATCGCCGTTGAAGGTCACGGTGCAGTGCTTTCTCGACACCTTCTCCCCCTTTGTCACGATGCTGCAGACGGAAGGATCTCTGCCGATGGTCACGGTATCGCCGCTCTTTACCGGGATCACCGCTCCCGCGTAAGCGCCGGAAAGCCCGGTAACGGTCCCGTCCTTCTTGCCCGGCTTCACGCTCTTTCCCGGCTTCGCCTTCGCCGCGCCCGTGGAAGCCGCGCCGGCCGTCTCGGCCGCCGGTTTCCCATCCTTCACGCAGCCGATGATGGAGATCACGAACATGGCGATGGAAAGGATCACGCACACCGCTCCGCCCAGGCTCGTTTTATAGCCCGCGTCGGCAAGCAGGGACACCATGAAGGCCGCGAATCCATAAAAATTCACCATCAGGAAGGAAAAAATAATGCTTCCCACGTAGCTGAGCCGTTTTTTCCCGAACAGGTTCATCAGGAGCACCAGGACGCCCATTACCACAGGCGGCACGAACACGAATACCATGATCACGCCGTAATCCGGCATTGCGGACAGCATTTTCACCGCCGCAAGTCCGGTCAGGTTTTTGGGATACATGTCTCCCATCCCAAGCCCCTGCGCCAGCCCGGACAGGGCTCCCATCATCTCAGACAGCGTCGCGTAGGGTAAAATAAAGAAAAATAACAGCTGCAGCGCTCCCGCTGCCATCAGCAGAATTCTGTAGATACTTTTTTTCATGATTTTCCGATTCCTTTCCCGCCGCCCGCAGGCGGCTTCTTTTCTTTTGGCCCGGAAAGGCCCCGCCTCTTCTGGCGGCTCACCCTTCCTTCTTCACATCGTCCCAGCTGAAATGCTCGCCGCACAGAGCCACCAGCATCAGCTTCAGGTTCCCGATGGTCAGGACGTCATAGTTTTTCAGCTTTTCGTTATTTAAGACCACCTCGTCGTTTAAGTAGAACAGCTCCCTGGAATCCCCGGGCTGGGCGATGAAGATACGGGCCTTCGGCTCGTAGATCACCACAGCGTGGCGCTCTCTGGATACGCTGTTGTCCCCGGTCAGGGCCACATCCATGGAGGAAGAACGGCCGATGAAGTTCCTTCCGGACTTCAGCTTGAAGCTCTCTCCGAAATAGCTGCCCTCGATGCAGACCAGCCAGCCCACCACCGGATCACTCCCCATGCTCTGCGCATAGTAGCTGACGGTCTTGCTGTCGTCCAGGTCCCGGGCCGCAGCCGCAGCGGGCGCCGCGGGTTCGGGCGCGCTCACCGCCGCGCTCACCGCGTCCTGCAGGGAAACGGTCTTTCCCTCTTCTTCGTCAAAATCAGACGTATCCCCGTACATCTGCGCCTGATCCATCGCCACGGTCAGCTCGGAGGCCGATACGGTGGGATTGCAGTACGGACAGGTCTCAAACTTGTCCGCATCGTAAAAATGTCCGTTGTTGCATCTCTTTAAATTCATATTTCCCTCATTTCTGCGCGGTTCTGTATTTTTATTAGAAGAGACCTGCGGCCGCCGCGCACGCGCGCGGTCTCTGCTTTTCTTTCAAAAAGCTCCGCCCTGCGGCGGCTCTTCTTGCGTGAAAAACCGTTTTCCTTACTGCGCCAGCTGGCACCGGATGAGGACGGCGCTGGTGTTGTCCTGCTTTGCCCCGCCCGCTTCCACGGCCTCCTGCACCAGCTGCTTTACCAGGACGCCCACGTTCCTTCCGCTCATGAGAAGCTCACGGATCCGTTCCTGGGAAAGGCTTCTGTACAGCCCGTCGCTGCATAACAGGATCTGATCCCCATCCTCCAGCCGGAAGGGCGTCCAGTTCTGCTCCATCAGCTTCAGGCCGCCGATGCCGAGGAAGCTGATCAGCGCCTCCGCGTTTTTCTGCCCGGCCCGGTAGGCCGCCTCATCGATCTTTCCTTCCGCCAGCTGTTTTTTCAAAAGTTCCCCGTAATTATGCGGCCGGACCGGGCAGAGCAGCTCCCCCCGGCGGAACAGATAGATCCTGCTGTCTCCGGCTGAAAGCCAGTAAAGCTCCCGCCCGCGGGCAAGCACCGCAACCACGGTGGATCCCGCTCCCATGGGCTTCCCGTTATCCATCAGCCCGAACACCGCTTCATCCGCCCTCTGCGCCGTCTCCTCCAGGAATCCCGCCGGGTCCGAAAGCTCCTTCGCGTAAAAATCCTCCGCAAATATCTGCGCCGCCAGCCCGCTGGCAAGCTCTCCGCCGTTCATCCCGCCCATGCCGTCGCAGACCACCGCAAACAGCATCCCGTCCCGTTCTCCGCAGAACAGGCTGTCCTGCTGGCTGCACCGTCCGCCCGGCTCAGACCAGGCCGCGCACAAAAGGCCATTCTGCTGCTCCTGCATCCTGCCGGCATCCATCTGTACCGTCACGATCCTGCTTTCCTCTGACATACCCATCTCCATTTCCTTTTTTCCTCCCGCGCCGCAGCCTCCGCATGCCCGGGATCTCCCTCCCGCGCCGGACAGCTCACGCTTCCTCCAGCGCGATCACACAGTTCATGCTGCCCACGCCCAGCCGGTCCTTCGGCATTACCTTATACTTTTTCCCTTTTTCCAGCCGCACGCCCCGGTAATACAGGCCGTTTGCCGACTGGTCGATCACATAGAAGCAGTGCTTCTTACGCGCGTACAGCAGCTTGAAATGCAGGCCGCTGATCTCCGGATGTCCAGCCAGGCGGATCTCGCTCTTTGCGCCGGAGCGTCCCACCGTCACCGTCCGTCCTGCCGCCACGGAGAAACGCTGTCCCGCGCACGCTCCCTTCTCCACCAGAAGCCAGGCGTCGGGAGGCGCAGCGCCGGAGGCGGCAGAAGGAACCGGGCGGGAAGCGGACACCGGGCCGAAGCCGCCCGCATGGGAACCGACCTCCCCTGTCCGGTTTTTCAGGCGTTCTTCCGGCAGGGGCTCCTGAGACCGGGTGACTGTGGCCGTTCCATCCGCCGTTTGCGTCCGAAAGCCAGGCTGGCTTCCCTGCGTGATCCCTTCCACAAATTCCCGCATGGTCTGGGTCCGGAACCTGGCGTCCAGAAGAAGCGCCCTGTCCACCGCCTCCGACGCCTGTCTGCCGCACTGGGGAACCAGCTTTTCCAGGCTCTCATACTCCGCGCCCATCACCCGGTCCGGGGCGGCCGGGATCATGACGCCCGAAGCCGCATAGTAAAAGGTTCCCGCCAGCGCGTACACATCCGTGAAGCTTCCCTGGCTCATGTTGCTGGCATACTGCTCCGGCGGCGCGAAGCCGGGCTTTAGGACCACGGAGAACTGCTGGTTCTCGTTCACCGCCATGGCCTTCGCGCTTCCAAAATCGATGATCTTCACATCTCCGTCCGGCAGGACCATGATGTTTTCCGGGCTGATGTCCCGGTGAAAGATCCCGGCCCTCATATGGATCTCTTCCAGGGCCAGCCCCGCCCTGGCCACCGCCTCCACGGCCGCCGCCCAGGGAAGCTTCCCGCCAAGGGCCCGCATCACCTGTTTTAAAGTGCGTCCGTCCAGATATTCCATCACATAATAGGCGGTATCGTTTTCCTCAAAAACATCCTCCACATGCACCACGCCCGGAATGGCGCTCATGCGGATCAGGATCTGCGCCTCCTCCAGGAAACGCTTTTTCCCATGCAGGAAGGCCGCCTGTCTGTCCGGCTCCGGCACGATCCTCCCTGTTTCCGGATCCCGGGAGGCGATCGCCTCCGGCATGTATTCCTTCACCGCGCACACGCGCCCCGACTGCGTGTCGCTGCAGCGATAGGTGATGCCAAAGCCTCCCGCGCCCAGGATCTTTTCCACCTGATATTTCCCGTTTCCCAGCCGCTCCACCGGCGGCCTGCGTTCATCCTTTTCTCCCATCATCCCTCACCCTGTCTTTCCGGCCTCTGTCCGCATCGCTCAGAACCGGATCCGAAGCTGCAGCTGTCCCGCCCCGATCCAGTCCCCGGAACGCAGGCGCACGGCCTTTTCCTGCAGCTTCACGCCGTTTACCAGAGTGAAGCCGCTCTGGCTCAGATTCCGGATCCAGAGCCCGCCTTCCGAAATCTCCAGGGAAAAATGCTGCCGCGACAGGGCCGGATCGTCAAAGCTCAGCTCACAGGCGGCGCTGCGTCCCACGATCATGCTCTTCTGCACCACCACGTCGATCTCATCCTTCTGCCCTCTGGCCTGAAAATGGACGGTCAGCTCTTCCAGATCTCTCCGTTCCACCTTCACCCGGCGGTTGGGCTGCAGCCCGACGCCCACCACGCCGTCCGGCGCCGCAGTGTTTTTCTCTGATCCGCCCGCCCTGTTGCCTGCTTCCTTATCCCGGCCCTCCTGGCCGGCGTTTTCCCGCCGCTTCTTCGCCCGCTTTTTCCCGATCAGCAAAACGAACAGACAAACGGTCAGGACCAGCGCCGCCCCGCCCGCGGCGGCATACCCTGCCGGAACGCTTCCTTCCGCCTCCGTGGATACGGCCGTTTCTGCCTGAACCGCCTGCCCCTCCACCAGGACGGAGAATACGCAGTCCATTTCGTTTTCCTCCATGGAAACATCCTTAAGCCCCGTACAGTGAAGCTCATACGCTCCGGCGGGAAGGGCGTCGAAGGTGAGCACCGCTTCCGTCCCGCCCTCCTGGGCGGAGGCGTAGACCGGGACCAGGATCTGTCCGTCTGCCGCGGACAGTTCATAATGCTCCGCCGCGTCCGCCCCTGTCACGGCCTCCGAAAAAGTCACCCGAAGCTGCTTTTCCCCTTCCGGAAAAGCCTCCAGCACCACCGGCGCTTCCTCATCCGCCTGCCAGCGGTTCTGCATGGCCTGCGTCTGTTTTTTCTCTCCCGTATCGGTAAATTCCAGGGAGACGTTCACCATCCCGTTGGCCACCCGGTTGGAATCCGCCTCAAACACCGCCTCCCAGGAGTTCATCAGGCGCTCCTTTACCGCGGCCAGTCCCTCCGCCTCCCGTCCCGGCTCCAGGATGGTCAGCGTACCGCCGCTTTCTCTGGAAAATTCCCCGAAAGCGTCCTCCGCTTCCTTCCCCGCGCCGGACACCGTGAAACCGTAGACCGGGACGCCGCTTTCCTTCAGCGTCCGCTCCGCTTCCTGTCTTGTGGCCTTCCCTCTGGCGATATCCTCCCCGTCCGTGATCACAAAGGCCGCCCGCCGCATGCCAGACTGCGCCTGCGCGCCGTCCGAAAGCTCCGCCATCCGGTCGATGGCCTCGAACAGAAGGGTTTTCTGGTCCGTATTCTCAAGCGCCAGGATCTTTTCTCTGGCAGAGCCGCTTCCAAGCGCCGCCCCGTCCTCCTCAAATACCGTCTGTACCTGCTCCCCGAAGGTGATGAACACCATCCGGTCCTGCTCCGACAGCCCTTCCGCGAAGCCGGCAAGCGCCTCCTTTATGCCGCCGAACTCCTCTTCCGTGATGGAAGCGGATACGTCCAGCAGCACATAATAGCAGATGCCTCCCCCCGTCTGGGAAAAACGCTCCAGGGATACGAAGGAAAGCTCCTCGTCCCCGATAAATGCCCTAAGCTCCTCCGCCTTCGCTTCCCGTTCCCCGCTAAAATAAAACCTGGCCTCCGGCATATGCAGGACCACCTGCTCCAGGCGGACCGTCTGCCCCGCCGTATTCACCACTTCTCCCATGCGCGCTCCTTCCCGCAGAAGGGAACGAACACCAGCAGGCTGTCACCCAGCCCGATCTCATCCCCGTTCTCCAGCTTCTTTGTTCCCTCCAGCCGTGTCCCGTTCAGGTACGTCTCCGTCCCCATGCCCGGCGTAAGGAAAAATTCTCCCCGCTTCGGCTCATATACCACAGCGCAGTGGTTCTCCCGCGCCACCCGCATATCCTCCAGGCACACATCCGACTGCTCTCTCCTGCCGACCCGGTTGAACCCGGGAAACAGCCGGAAATCCTGCCCCTTCTGCGCTCCCTTCACGCAGACCAGCCAGCCCGCGAACAGCCCGCTCTCTCCCGTCCGGAAAAAAGCCTGCGCCTTCTCCCCGTCCAGCCGCCTGCTCATGCGTCCGTTTCCCGGCGCGCCGCTAACCTCCAGCACGCTCTCCACCGGCCGCGCCGCCCGGTACGCCCCGCTGCATTTCGGGCAGGTCCCGTATTTTTCATCATCATAAAAAAATCCGCAGGAACACCTGATGATCGCCATTTTCCCGCCTTTCTCAATATGCGCCGCCGCGCCCGCGCATATCGGCCGCAAAGCCTTCAGATACACGCAGGCCGCGCGCCGTTACGCCCACACCGCCACCGCGGAGTAGTTGTCCATGTTGGTCCCTTCTCCGTGCTTTGCCACCAGCGCCTCCATGCCGTCCAGCCACTGCTCCACCGTGCGCGACCGCTTCAAAAGCGCCGTCATCTCCTTTTCCGTCACCAGCTCCCAGAACCCATCCGAGCACAGCAAAAACGCCTGCCTCCCGCTCCGCTCCAGCTCTTCGGAAAGCTGATATTCCGGCCTGTCCCATTCCACGCCCATGACCCTAAGCAGCCGGTTGCGGTCCGGATGATGCCGGATCTCTTCCTCCCGGATCTCCCCGGCGGCCGCCAGCATCTGCGGAACGCTGTGATCCAACGTCCTCCTGACCAGCTTCCCGTTCCGGAAATAATAGATGCGCGAATCCCCCACATGCCCGAACCGGACCGTTTTCTCCCCGATGAGCAGGGCCGTCATGGTCGTTTTCATCGCCCGAGTGCAGCCCAGCTCCCTCTGCTTTTCCAGGATGGCTGCCTGTCCGCTCAAAAAAATCCGCTTCAGCGTCTCTTCTCCGAAGCCGCCCTCCTCAAACCGCAGGATCGCCTGCTCCACCGCAGTCTTCGACGCCCTGTCTCCCTTCCCGTGGCCGCCCAGCCCGTCCGCCAGGAAGAAGCCGTACTCCTGCCCTTTTCTGTGCATCCCCACACAGTCCTCATTCACCGGCCGGCTTCCCATGCGGCTGATGCTTTTATATGTAACCATACTTCCCTCCTGAAAATCGCGCTTCGCGGTACGACCGGCCAGCGGCATAAACGCCGCCTGCCCTCCTGGTCTGAAATACTCTATTTTATAATTGTGCGGTTTTAGGCAAAAAGGGACAGACAGATTCCCTTTTCAACATAAAAAAGAATGCGGATCATCTTGCCGGCCTGCTTCAAGCATCCGGAGGATCCGGACGCGACAGAGGAAAGCATCAGCAACGTGACCATCCAGAATATTCTTCTGGATCAAAGCTACAACGATCTGGGCTTTCAGATAGGAACAAGGCTGGTCATCCTGGTAGAAGCACAGTCCACCTGGACGGTAAACATCGTGCTTCGCAGCCTGATGTACCTTACGCAGACCTGGCAGAAATATATCCAAAATACAGGTCAGAACGTTTATGGGAGCAAAAAGGTGGAGATTCCCAGACCGGAGCTGTATGTCATTTATACAGGCAGCCGGAAGACCCGCCCGGAATATCTGTGTCTTTCCAGGGAATTTTGGGGCGGAGGCGAAGTGAGGATTATTATGATGACGATATTTGACGAAGAATATATCCTGAAAACCTACATTGAGCAGGAAAAAAGAGAGGCGGCAGAGAAGGCAGAGCGGAAGGCGAAGGAGGCTGCGAAGGAAATTGCCAGGAAGCTGTATCAGAAGGGAACGTCCACAGCGGATATCGCCGATGCCATGAGCGTGCCGGAAGATGAAGTGAGGCAGTGGCTGGGGCTGGTTTCCCGGTGACTGGCCCCATTCATACTGTACCGGACGCTGAACCTTCCCAATCTTCACCGGCTTCCTCCAGAAATCCGAACTTATAGCCCAACTGAAGGATTTCTCTCGGCGAACCCGTTCCCGCCTCTGCCGCGCCATGCAGTCTCAGCACCTCCTGAAGCGCTTTCCACGCCAGCTCGAAGGTCAGATTAAACTGCCCCACAATACCGGTCCGATAGATATCGTTACTTTCGGCAAACGCGAAATCCGCATTTTTCAGAATATTCAGGCAACTTGAAAAATTATCGAATTTTTTCATATATAACTATACCCTCCCTTTCTATCTCTCTTTTGAAATCTTCCGATATATTTTGATCCGCTTCTATGATGTCAAACATTAAAAGAGAATGTATTTTTTCTTTGATATCCCAGTAAAATGAATCAAAATCTCCGCCATACACGGCAATATCGATATCGCTTCTTTCGGTGTGCGTCCCTCTTGCGCGGGACCCAAACAGAACAACTTTCTCAATCCCATACTTTTTTGCATAAAAGGAAATTTCCCTGACCACTCTGTCTGAAAGATTATATTTCATGCCTGATCGCCTCCAGCTTTCCCTCCCAGTATAGCCGATCTCCAAAAACCTTTCGTTTTTCCGATTGGAAGATTTGTCTGTCAGGGAATTTCCCTTCCTGACAAAAACGGGTGCAGCCGAAGCCGCACCCGTCAGGTTCAATATCTGTTTTCTTTCTCCGTTATTCCCCGCCGCAGCGGCGTCCCCGGTCAGGCAGCCTTACAGCTGAGGGCCAGCGGAAACCAGAGCCTTGCCGGCCTCGTTTCCTTCGTACTTGGAGAAGTTCTTGATGAATCTGGAAGCCAGATCCTTCGCCTTGGTCTCCCACTCGGACGCGTCAGCGTAGGTGTCGCGGGGGTCAAGGATGTTGGTGTCCACGCCAGGAAGCTCGGTGGGTACTTCGATGTTGAAGTAAGGGATCTTCTTGGTGGGAGCCTTCAGAATGTCTCCGTTCAGGATCGCATCGATGATTCCGCGGGTATCCTTGATGGAGATACGCTTTCCGGTGCCGTTCCATCCGGTGTTGACCAGATAAGCCTTCGCGCCGCTCTGCTGCATTCTCTTTACCAGCTCTTCCGCGTACTTGGTCGGATGCAGCTCCAGGAAAGCCTGTCCGAAGCATGCGGAGAATGTAGGAGTGGGCTCGGTGATTCCGCGCTCGGTTCCGGCCAGCTTTGCGGTGAATCCGGACAGGAAGTAGTACTGGGTCTGTTCGGGAGTCAGAATGGATACCGGAGGCAGTACGCCGAAAGCGTCAGCGGACAGGAAGATCACTTCCTTGGCAGCGGGCGCTGCGGAAACAGGGCGCACGATGTTCTGAATATGGTCGATCGGATAAGATACACGGGTGTTCTCCGTTACGCTCTTATCGGTGAAATCGATCTTTCCGTCAGCGTCTACCGTTACGTTCTCTAACAGAGCGTTTCTCTTAATCGCATTGTAGATATCCGGCTCAGACTCCTTGTCCAGGTCGATAACCTTCGCATAGCAGCCGCCCTCAAAGTTAAATACGCCGTTGTCATCCCAGCCGTGCTCGTCATCGCCGATCAGCAGACGCTTCGGGTCGGTAGACAGGGTGGTCTTTCCGGTTCCGGAAAGTCCGAAGAAGATAGCGGTATTCTCGCCGTTCATATCGGTGTTTGCGGAGCAGTGCATGGAAGCAATGCCCTTTAACGGCAGATAGTAGTTCATCATGGAGAACATACCCTTCTTCATCTCGCCGCCGTACCATGTATTTAAGATAACCTGCTCACGGCTGGTGATGTTAAATACAACTGCGGTCTCGGAATTCAGGCCTAATTCCTTGTAGTTCTCTACCTTAGCCTTGGAAGCATTGTAAACAACGAAATCCGGCTCGAAGTCCTTTAACTCTTCCTCGGTAGGTCTGATGAACATGTTGGTTACGAAATGAGCCTGCCATGCTACTTCCATAATAAAACGGATTGCCATGCGGGTGTCCTTGTTTGCGCCGCAGAAAGCATCCACTACGTAAAGCTTCTTATTGGATAACTCCTTGATTGCAAGATCCTTTACTACGTTCCAGGTCTCCTGAGAAGCCGGATGGTTGT
>DWUW01000150.1 GCA_019120525.1 Candidatus Eisenbergiella stercorigallinarum
ACTGCCCAACCCGCTTTCCTCGTCTTTCTATTTGAATTAACCATGCAGATATGATAAGATGAGAGCAATGATTATCCAGAAGCGGCATTCCCGCGCCGATCCAGGCGCGTGCCCGGAAAGGAATCGTAATACTTATGAAAAAAGCTCTGATCATAGGCGGAGGCCCCGCCGGCCTGACGGCGGCCTACGAGCTGCTGAAGGCATCCGGGACAGATGCCTGTACAGAATTGTTCGAGGTCATCGTATTTGAAGAAAACAGTCTGCTTGGAGGGATTTCCAAAACGGTAGAACATAACGGGAACCGCATGGACATGGGCGGCCACCGCTTTTTTTCCAAGGATCCGAAGGTGAATGAATGGTGGAATCAAATGCTCCCGCTGCAGGGCGCGCCCGCCTATGACGACATCGTGCTTGGACGCGCGCCGTCCCTGACGAAGGGCGGCCCCGACCCGGAAAAAACGGACCGCGTCATGCTGAACCGCAGCCGTGTTTCCCGCATTTACTTTGACAAAAAATTCTTCGACTATCCCATCACCCTGAAATGGGAGACCTTTAAAAACATGGGGCTTGTCACCACGGTTCAGGCTGCTGCGAGCTACGCGGCAAGCGTCCTGCACAAGCGGAAGGAAAATTCTCTGGAAGACTTCTACATCAACCGCTTCGGGAAGAAGCTCTACTCCATGTTTTTTGAAAAATACACGGAAAATCTCTGGGGAAGAAGCCCTGCGGAGATCGATCCCAGCTGGGGCGCGCAGCGCGCCAAGGGCCTGTCCGTCATGGCCGTGGTCGCCGACATGTTCAAAAAGCTCCTTCCCGGCAAAAAGACCGGCCATGTGGAGACCTCCCTCATCGAGGAATTCAGCTATCCCAAGCTCGGCCCGGGCCAGCTCTGGGACGTGACCGGAGCCGAAATCGAAAAGATGGGCGGACGCATCCTGCGCGGCTGCAGAGTAACCCGTTTTCACAAGGATGAAAAAAACCGCCTTGTCAGCCTCACTTATGAAAAGGACGGACAGGAATACACGGAGGAAGGGGATCTTTTCATCTCCTCCATGCCGATCAAGGATCTGGTGGGCGGCATGAACGACGTGCCGAAACGCGAAGCCGACATCGCGGCGGGGCTTCCCTACCGCGATTATATGACCCTCGGCGTCCTGGTCCCGAAGCTGAACCTGGTCAATAAAACCAAAATTAAAACCATCGGCGGCATCGTCCCGGACGATTGGATCTACGTCCATGACCGCACCGTCCAGATGGGCCGTTTCCAGATCTACAACAACTGGTCCCCCTACATGGTGAAGGACCTGGAGCATACCGTCTGGGTGGGCCTGGAATATTTCTGCTCAGAGGGCGATTCTCTCTGGCGCATGTCGGAGAAGGAATTTTCCGAATTTGCCGTTTCCGAGATGGTAAAGATGGGCCTCATCGACAGCCCGGACGTGGTTCTCGATACCCATATGGAAAAGGTGAAAAAGGCCTATCCCGCCTACTTCGATACCTATAAGGATATGGACGTGCTGCGCGGCTGGCTCAACACCATCGACAATCTCTACTGCGTGGGAAGAAACGGCCAGCACCGCTACAACAACATCGACCACTCCATGGTGACCTCCTTTGAGACGGTGAAGAACATCCTGGGCGGCGTCCGCACGAAGGACAATATCTGGAATGTGAATACGGAGAAGGAGTATCTGGAAGGGAAATAGGTATAAAGGGGAATAAGGATGAAGCAGGATACGCTCACCGCCATCATCGAAGATCAGACCAGGCGCGCTTTATGGGAAGTAAAAAATGTTATCGACTGCATTCCCGATGAGCTCTGGAATAAAAACTACTGCGAAATGCCCTGCTGGAAACACGTATATCACATGCTCCATTCCCTGGACCTTTGGTATATCAATCCGAGAGACAGACATTTTAAAGAACCGGACATTCACGAAAAGGATCTGAACAATCTCGATGTGGTTTCCTCCAAAAGCCTGTCCCGTGAAGAGATCAATTCCTACTTTACCGGAATTGAGGACAAGATCCTTTCCTACCTGTCAGAGCTGACGGATGAACGGCTGCTGGAATATCCCGCCGGCTGCGATTACAGCAGATTCACCCTCATTCTGGCGCAGTTCCGCCACCTCCATTCCCACATGGGCATGCTCATGGGATTTATTATTGATGACACGGGGTTGTGGCCCAGAGTGCTCGGTCTGGAAAATCCTTTTCCTGAAGGAGAATACAGTAAGTATCTGTAAATACAAATGTTTCTTTTTAAGGGCAACACGCAAAACACCCTCCCGCTTTCCTGAAAAATGGACCTGCGGGAGGGATTTTTTACACCGATAAATGGACACATCATCTTCCTGGGGCTACCCTTGTCCGTATATCAGAGAAAAAGTAATTTGTATTTTGCTTTCATGTTCCTATCTCAGCCACTTTTTCAGCCTGCCCTTCACTTTCTCCTCAATTTCCTCTCTGACGGCTTCCGCCCAGACAGGGTTAAGCTTTACTGCTGAAGCCACAGCCAGCGACTTACTTTCCCTCATTGATAACCTCCTCTATGGACGCATAGCCCCTTCGGGCGAACAGACCCTCAAAGTCATCTTCACATCCCAGCGCGAAGGCGATCTTCACCAGCGAAGTCAGGGATATCTCACCGGTACGCTCAAAACGCTTGATGGATCCCAGACTCACATCCGAATATTTTGCCAGCTGTACCTGTGTGATCTTCTTTTCCTTTCTTCTCTGGCTCATGCGCTTTGCGATGCCTCTATTCACTTCATCCGGGGATTTTAAAAAATCGAAGTTATTCATAGATAATATTTTAACCTTTTTTGCCGTTTTATCAAGTTATGGCTAATATTTTAATCCAAATTCTCGGAAGGAACGTTACTGTTCAGACAGGTCTGAGCATTTACTGCGCACAGGGTCTTCCACGTTTTCCTTCCGCCCATGGTATCATATCACCATGATATGATGCCATGATATGCTACCCGTACGGTTGAAAAACAAAAAAAATAGAATTGGATCCGTACAAAAATCCATTTCTTACGGATCCA
>DWUW01000151.1 GCA_019120525.1 Candidatus Eisenbergiella stercorigallinarum
CACCTATCTGAGGAATCAGGTTGTGGCCGGACTGAATATGGGGATGGCCGGAATTGCCTGGTGGACAGCAGACATCGGCGGCTTCCATGGCGGAAACGTCCATGATCCCGCCTTCCACGAGCTTCTGATGCGCTGGTTCCAGTACGGGACCTTCTGCCCCGTCATGCGCCTTCACGGCGACCGGGATCCCCATAAGGCGCCCATGAATCCGGAGGCCATCTATGGCGGAGGAATCTGTGCGTCCGGCGCGGACAATGAGATATGGAGCTATACTCCTCAGATGGAGGAGATGATGGTATATTACATCCGCCTGAGAGAATCCATGAAGGGCTATATCCGGAAAACCATGGCAGAGGCCCATGAAAAGGGAACGCCTGTGATCAAGCCCCTGTTTTACGATTTCCCGCAGGATGCGGCCGCCTGGGATGTGGAGGACGCCTATCTGTTCGGCCATGATCTGCTGGTTGCCCCTGTCCTGACGGCCGGAGCGCGGGAACGGGAGGTCTATCTTCCCACGGGAGCGCAGTGGACGGAATGGGAGACGGGAACCGTATATGGCGGAGGGCAGGCTATAAGGGTGAGCGCTCCGGTGGACCGGATCCCGGTCTTTATCCGGGACGGCGCTGACGTATTTGAAAAGGCCGGAGAATAACGCGTTATCAAAAGAAAGAAAACATTTTCAGAGAGCCGCCAGGCGGTCGATAGCTTCACATGAACGGCCATTTGCCGGGCAAGTACAGCGAACGGCATTTATGCCGTTCGCTGTGATCGGATAGGGGAAGTCCCCCTATCCGATCAACTTTGCCAGAGAATCCCGGAATTTTGCTACAGGCCAAATTCCTGATATAAGGCTTCCTGATACTGCCTGTCCGTTACCGCTCTGTCGATCTCATCAGAACGGGAATTCTGGATCAGGAGCTGGATCAGGCGGCCGAGCTTCTCTTCGCCCTGCCGGACTCCCTTCTGAAAGCCTTCCCGGATACCCCGGTCAAGGCCGTCCTTTACCAGCATTTCGCCAAGAATTGTCATGGAAATTACCTCCTTGCCGAAGCGTTTTACGCTGAGGCACGCGCGCCGAATCTCTAATTCGGCGCTGCGATCACAGGATTTGTGACGCTTCGGCACAAATCCAGGTTGAGAAATGCGCTATCGAGCGCATTTCTCAACCTTCCTCCTTTACCTTCTGCAAATTATCTTTGTCTAAAAATTTCCCTGCAAACACATACAGCAGTGCCTGCATCCGTGCCAGGCTCTCGCGGCCAATATCCTTCTCTGCGGTTTTTAAAAGCCGGAAGCCTTCCAGAAAACGGTCCGTCAGGGAAAGAGTGCCGGACATCAGCGGAGAGAGCAGGAGCGGGAACAGGTCCTCCTGTGTCAGAGGCTCTCCCTTTTTCTGCTTTTCCCGAAGACGCTGGAAGATCTGGTCCGCGCTTCTTTTTTTCAGGCGGATCAGCTTTACCCGGTAAGTATTGATGCCCTCATGGAAGGAGCTTTTTATGCTGTTCTGTCCTGCGCTGCAGAGGACGCAGGTGGTAACGGCAACCTCATGGGTGCGGCTGGTGGTCGCTTCATATTCCCGGAACCGCTTCAGGTCCGCCAGCGAAAGGGCGTCGCTTTCAAATTCAAAGTGAAGCCAGGCTCCGTCAATGGTCTGGAAATTAAAATCCTCATACATATGCCGGACCTCCAGACGGACCATTTCGGTGGGCATGACGGCGGAAACGCTCTGAGAAATCCCCAGATATTTCAGAAGCTCTCTGCCAAAGAGCGCAGCTGCGTTTTTCAGGGCCAGATCCTCCGCCTGCTGAACGCGGTCCGATGCAGCTTCCGGGACGGCGGGGGCGGAAGTAGGCGGATCAGGGGACTGCTTCTTATTTTTTCTGTGGTCTTCCAAGATACTCCTTTCCGGAAAACCATATGGATCTTCTGCCGTTATAATGAAAGTCTGATACAGCGCAACAGGCGGAAAAAGGCAGCAAAAGCGTATTCTGTCGGGAAAAAACAACAGGTAACAAACATCTTTCTGACTGAATAAAATGCCCCGAAACGGGCGGATTAACAGAACAAAAAATGTATTTTAAAAAGATAATATAGATGGGAACAGGGAAATTCAGATTCCATTATGCGGACAGGGGAAACATATCGATTTTCCTGTAAAAACGAAACTTGAACTCCGTCTGTTGTCTGTAAGCCTACCTTAACACGAATCGGCGATCAAAGCAAGAAAAAAAGCAGAAAATGGGGAAATTGAGCTGATATTCAGTCAGACCTGTGCAGAGTGTATATGATGTAATTTCCCTTCCATATTGACAACAGCATGCGAAAAATTTATAATATGCAAAAGCATAAAATGCAGATCAAAGTGCCGCCCTCCGGCGGCGGAAAACAGAGGTGGATATGATAAAATTACCGGAATCAGAACTGGAAGTGATGCTCATCCTGTGGGAGAAAAACGGGGAAGAGATGAGCGTGAATGAGGTGTGGGAGGCGCTGAACAGAGAGAAGAAAATCACCATGGGAGCGCTGCACAGCTATCTGAACCGCCTGGAGGAAAAGGGATTTGTGGCGTTTCGGAAGGAGGGAAAATACAAAATGCTCCGCCCGCTCGTGAAAAAGGCGGACTACAGGGAGCAGGAGGGAGAGACGCTGCTTGGCAGATTTTTCGGCGGCTCCGTGGGGAAATTTGTGAACTGTCTGTATGATAAAAACAGGCTGAGCACGGAGGATATCAGAGAACTGAAGCGGTTTGTGGAAGAATTTGAAGAAAAGCCGTAGCGGCATGGACGGGAGGGGAAAATGAAAATCTTATTTTTAAATATGCTGTCGGTATCTTTTTTTACAACGGTTTTTATCGGGCTGTTCTGCCTGATCTGCCGTATGGTGAATCGGAGATGGATCAGCGCGCTCACCTGGACGGTGGGGATTTTCGTCGGGCTGAGGCTGCTGTTTTTCGTGCCGGTTCCGCTTCCGTATACGATTACGTTCCCGGAAGGGATGCAGATGGAGCT
>DWUW01000152.1 GCA_019120525.1 Candidatus Eisenbergiella stercorigallinarum
ATAAGCCCGATGGCTTATTTTTCAATCGGCAGTTTTGCGCCGAAGCACAAAACTGCTGTGATCGCAGAGGAGAAATCACCTGCGTGATTTCTCCTCGCGGCCTCAGCGTATCGCTTCGGCATGGAGGTAAAAATGGCGATTGAAAAAGTGAGAGAATATCTGAAAAAATGGAACGCGCAGGACCGGATCCGGGAATTTGAGGTCTCCAGCGCTACGGTGGAGCTGGCGGCCCAGGCGCTTTGCTGCGAGGGGAAGCGGATCGCGAAGACGCTGTCCTTCTATCAGGGGGAGGACTGCGCGCTGATCGTCGCGGCGGGAGACGCGAAGGTGGATAATGCCAAATATAAGGCCCGCTTCGGCATGAAAGCGAAGATGATCCCGGCTGCGGAGGTGGAGGAAAGGATCGGCCACGCGGTGGGCGGCGTCTGCCCGTTCGCGGTAAACGACGGGGTGAAGATCTATCTGGACGAGTCCCTGAAGCGTTTTGCCACGGTATTTCCCGCCTGCGGAAGCAGCAACAGCGCCATCGAGCTGACCATGCAGGAGCTGGAGGAATATTCCGGCTCAAAGGAATGGGTGGATGTGTGCAAGGGCTGGGAGGAGGAGCAGGCGAAGGCCGGATGAGGCGCTGCGGCCGGCACTTCTTAATAATTCTTTAATTCCCGCGGGGAGCCGTTGCGCCTCCCGAACAGGCGGTTTTATAATGGAACCGAAGTCGGAAAAACAGAGGTCTCTGCATATATGAGCTGGGAAAGAAGGGGCGGGAATGACGAAAAGAAGAAGACATGGACGGCACAGAAGGAGAAGAACGGACTGGGTCAGGGGCGTGGTTCCCATAGCGGCGGCGGTCCTGCTGGTCGCGGTGACTGCGCTGGTGGTGGCTGCGCTGCGGGGCTGGGGCGGAAATACGGACGCCCTGTCAGGAAAGATAACGGCGGCCCAGGACAGCGAAAAGGTGCAGCAGGGCGGCGCGCCGCAGGCTGGTTCCGGTACCCGGCCGGCCGATGCCCGGCCGGAGGAAGGCGTTGCGGGCGCGGCTTTGGAAGGAGCGTCCGCGGAAGCGGAAAGCGGGCAGGAGACAGCGGCTTCCGATGAAGCGGAAGGCGCGGAAGAGGAGGACGGCACGGTGCATTCCGCCGTGGCGGCCGAAGTGGGGAGCATGGAGGATGAGGAAGATCCGCAGGGCGGAGCCGCCGCGGGAACGGGCGGCGGGGCTTCGGTGGATCTGGACGCGGCCGCGAAGGCGGAGGGAGAGACCGACGAGGCGACGCTTGGGATCGATGTGTCCAAATACCAGGGAAATATCGACTGGGAGCAGGTGGCGCAGTCCGGCGTGGAGTTCGCCATGGTCCGCG
This sequence comes from Candidatus Eisenbergiella stercorigallinarum, assembly GCA_019120525.1. GTDB lineage: Bacteria > Bacillota > Clostridia > Lachnospirales > Lachnospiraceae > Eisenbergiella > Eisenbergiella stercorigallinarum. The sequence goes on from DWUW01000152.1 coordinate 1,356, forward strand.
TGGGCTATCGGACCAAGGCGACGGGGATCATCTATGAGGATCCGGGAGCCCGCTACAATCTGCAGGAGGCCGCGAAGAACGGGATCCTGGTTGGGGCCTATTTTTTCTCATCCGCGGTGACAGAGGAGGAGGCGAGAGAGGAAGCCGCCTGGACAGCGGCGTTTATCTCCCGGTATCCCATTACCTATCCGGTGGCCTATAACTGCGAGGATTTCCAGTCGGAGGACAGCAGGCAGTATGGGCTGGGCGTGGAAACGCGGACAAAGATCGCCTGCGCCTTTCTGGATACGGTTGCGGCGGCGGGTTATACGCCCATGTTTTACGCCTCCCGGAATGAGATGGAGGGAAACGCCCAGTGGAACATGGACACGCTTGGCTTACGGTATCGGGTCTGGGTGTCCCAGTATCCGGAGAAGCCCTGGCCGGAAACACCCGCTTCCACTTACAGCGGAACCCATGCCATGTGGCAGTACACCAGCCAGGGAGCCGTGGCAGGCATCCGGGGCAGCGTGGACGTGAACCTGGCCTATTTTGGATACAGCCAGGCGGCGCAGGCGAAGGATCAGACCCCGGCGGAGGAGGTGGCGGCCAATCCGGAGCTTGGTATAACCTTTACGGAAGTAGACGAAACGGTGACGGCGAAGGAGCTGACCAACCTGCGCACCCTTCCCACCACGCTTGACAGTGAGGTGGTCTACCAGCTTCCGAACGGAGAGACGGTACAGCGGACGGGAATCGGGAGCAACGGCTGGGACCGGGTGATCTATAACGGGCAGAAGCTGTATGCGGTGCATAATTTCCTGACCACGGATCTGGGCGGCGAAGGCGGCCAGGCCGGAACCGGCGAAAGCGGCAGCGCGGCAGATAACGGCCAGGCCGGAACGCCGGAGACCGGCGGCCCGGAGGAGAGCGCTTCTCAGGGTGAAGAGGCAGGCAGCGGTTCCGGCGAGGCTTCCCCAGACAGCGGCTCTGCGCCGGAGACCGGCCCAGCCGGTGCGCAGGCGGACGACGGGACCAGCGAGTCTGCCGGAATGACCTTCCGGGACGTGAGCGAGGCGGTCACGGCTAGGGACCAGGTGAACCTGCGGGATCAGCCCAGCACGGTTACGGGAAATGTGGTTGGCTCTCTGAGCTACGGACAGGCCGTGGTGCGCACCGGTATCAGCGACACCGGCTGGTCCAGGCTGGAGGTGGACGGCCAGGTGGTCTACGCCTCCTCCCGCCTGCTCGCCACCAGCATGGACTATAAGGAACAGGAAAAGATTACGGATGAGAATCCGGAGGCGGGCATGCATTTTACGACGGCTTCCGGCGCCATGAAGGCGAAGGGCGGGCAGACCAACCTGCGCACCCTTCCGACCACGAACGCGCCCTCTCAGGTGGTGGCGCAGCTCACCGGAGACGCGACAGCGGAGCGGATCGCGGAGGATAAGGACCGGGGCTGGACGAAGCTGATCTATAACGGGCAGACGGTGTACGCGGTGAGCAGCTATCTGATTCCGGCGGGCTGAGCCCTCCGGCGCCGGTCCGCTCGGAAGCCGGGGCATATCGTCCGCATCAGGAGTATACAGAAGTTTATGGATAAATATGAGGTGTTAAAACAGTATTTCGGCTATGACAGCTTCCGGGACGGACAGGAGACGCTGATCGACGGTATTCTTGCCGGAAGGGATACCTTCGGCATCATGCCCACCGGGGCGGGAAAATCCATCTGCTATCAGGTGCCCGCCCTGGTGATGGGAAAGATCACCCTGGTGGTTTCCCCGCTGATCTCCCTCATGAAGGATCAGGTGTCCGCCCTGAATCAGGCCGGAGTGCATGCGGCTTATCTGAACAGCTCGCTCACTTTCGCGCAGTACAGAAAGGCGCTGCAGTACGCGGCGCAGGGCCGCTATACCCTCATCTATGTGGCGCCGGAGCGGCTGCTTACCGAGGATTTCCTCCAGTTCGCGCTGGAAGCGCCCATCGTCATGGTGGCGGTGGACGAGGCGCATTGCGTCTCCCAGTGGGGGCAGGATTTCCGGCCGGGATATCTGAAGATCGCGGAATTTATCGACAGGCTGCCCCGGCGTCCGGTGGTCGGCGCCTTTACCGCCACCGCCACAAAAGAGGTGCGGGAGGACATCGTGGATCTTCTCCAGCTCAGGAACCCGGTGATCTCCGCCACGGGCTTTGACCGGCCCAACCTGTATTTTGCCGTACAGTCCCCGAAGGACAAGTACGCGGCGGCAAAAAAATATCTGGAGCTTCACGAGGGGGAGAGCGGCATCATTTACTGCCTGACCAGAAAGACGGTGGAGGAGGTATGTGCGAGACTGCGAAACGACGGCTTTCCCGCCACCCGGTATCACGCGGGCTTAAGCGATGAGGAGCGCAGGCAGAACCAGGACGATTTTATCTATGACCGCTATCCCATCATGGTGGCGACCAACGCCTTCGGCATGGGGATCGACAAATCCAACGTACGCTTCGTGGTTCATTATAACATGCCCAAAAACATGGAAAGCTACTATCAGGAGGCGGGGCGCGCCGGAAGGGACGGCCAGCCTGCCCAGTGCATCCTGCTCTACGGCGGCCAGGATGTGGTGACGAACCAGTTTTTCATCGACCATAACACGGAAAATGAGGAGCTGGACGAGGTGACCCGGCAGGTGGTGCAGGAGAGGGACCGCCAGCGGCTTCGGAAAATGACCTTTTACTGCTTCACCAACGAATGCCTGCGGGATTATATCCTGCGCTACTTCGGGGAATACGGCTCCAACTACTGCGGGAACTGCTCCAACTGCCTGAGCCAGTTTGAGGAAACGGATGTGACCGATATCGCCCGGAACCTCATCGGCTGCGTGAGCCAGTGCCGCCAGAGATACGGAACCAACGTGATCATCGATACGGTGCGCGGCGCGAATACGGCCAAAATCCGCCAGTACCGGATGGATGAAAACGTCTATTATGCCAGCCTTGCCAGAGTACCCGTCCACCGGCTTCGCCAGGTGATGAATTATCTCATGCTGAACGAATACCTTGCCGTTACCCCGGACGAATACGCCATCGTGAAGCTTACGGAAAAGTCGGCGCGGATCCTGGAGGAGGGCGAGCGTGCCGTCATGAAGATGGCAAGGGAACAGGAGCCGTCTGAGAAAACAGGACAGGCAGCAAGGGCGGCGGATAAAAAACAGAAGGCGCGTACGCCCGGAGGATTTGCCCTGAACGAGGAGGAAGCGCAGCTGTTTGAGGTGCTGCGCCGCCTGCGCGGCCGGATCGCCAGCGCGGAGGGCGTGCCGCCCTACATCGTTTTTTCAGACAAAACACTGGCCCATATGTGTATTGTCCGTCCTGCGGACCGGGAGCAGATGCTCACCGTTTCCGGCGTGGGAACTTTTAAATATGAAAAGTACGGGGAGCAGTTCCTGGAAACCGTGCGGAACTTCACCCGGAATTTCAGAAGAGACGAAGGGCCGGACAGCCTTGGGGCGGTTGACTTTTCCAGCCTGGATTATGATGTGGCGCAGGACTACGAAGGACCGGTCCTGCGCAGGGAAAATAAGGAAAAAGGAGAGAACGGATCATGGGAAAACTGGATGGATTAAAGCCTGCGGAGGTATTTCATTATTTTGAGGAGATCAGCCGTATTCCGCGCGGCTCCGGGAATGTGGAGGCCGTCAGCGATTATCTGAGAGCCTTCGCTGAAGAAAGGAAGCTCGTCTGTATCCAGGATGAGTTGAAGAATATCATTATAATAAAGGAAGCGACTCCCGGCTACGAAAAGGAGGAGCCGTTCCTTCTGCAGGGACATATGGATATGGTGGCCGTGAAGGAGGCAGGCTGCCCGAAGGATATGGAGAAGGAGGGCCTGGATCTGGAAGTGGACGGAGACTGGCTGTACGCAAGGGGAACCAGCCTTGGCGGCGACGACGGCATCGCGGTCGCCTACGCGCTGGCGCTTCTGGATTCTTCCGATATCCCCCATCCGCGCCTGGAAGTGATCCTTACCGTAGACGAGGAGACGGGAATGGAAGGGGCGGACCATATCGACCTGTCCGTCTGTCAGGGACGCAGGATGCTGAATCTGGACTATGAGGAGGAGGGCGTGCTTCTGACCAGCTGCGCGGGAGGCGCGAGGGTGCACGGAAGGCTTGCCGCCGTCCGGGAAAAAACAGAAGGAACCCGTCTGGAAGTATCGGTGGAAGGGCTGAAGGGAGGACATTCCGGTTCTGAGATCGATAAGGGACGCGCCAACGCCAACGTGCTGCTGGGACGCATGATGCGTTTTCTGCCGAAGGAAGCGGATGCCCGCATCCTTTCCCTGAACGGCGGAAGCGCGGACAATGCGATCGCGTCTTCGGCAGAGGCGGCCCTTGTTGTGAAGACGGAGGAAGTTTCCAGGGTGAAGGAAGCGCTGAACAGGATGCAGGAAATCCTGCAGAATGAATACGCGGCAGCGGATCCGGATATCCGGATTTGCGTCAGAACCGGGGAGGACGGATGCTGGGAGGCCTTCAGCCGGGAAAGCACGCAAAAGACGGCAGCCCTTCTCTATCTTATGCCGAACGGGATCCAGAAAATGAGCGCGGATATCCCCGGGCTGGTGCAGACCTCCCTGAACCTTGGCATCCTCAGGACGCAGGAGGATTGCGTGAGCCTGGACTATTCCGTCAGGAGCAGTGTGGGAAGCGAAAAGGAAATGGCCATCGATAAGGTCTGCCTCCTGCTTTCCCTGCAGGGAACGCAATATACGGTAAGCGGAGAATATCCCGCATGGGAGTACCGGAAGGATTCCCCTCTGCGCGACAGGATGGTCCGCATTTATGGGGAAATGTTCGGCGCCGTCCCCCGCGTGGAAGCGATCCATGCCGGACTGGAGTGCGGTATCCTGGGAGCGAAGCTGCCCGGCCTGGACTGCGTTTCCATAGGGCCGGATATGAAGGATATCCATACGCCAAAGGAACGGCTGAGCATTTCTTCGACGGAGAGGGTATGGAATTATATCCTGGAAATCCTGAAAGAAAAAACGGACGAAAGATAAGGAGAGAAGGACGATGATATTATTTCAGTGCGACTATAACGAAGGCGCCCATCCTAAGGTGATGGAAAAACTGATGGAAACCAATATGGAACAGACGGTGGGCTATGGAGAGGACGGGCATTGTGCCAATGCGGCCGCCCTGATCCGCAGGGCCTGCGGGAATGAAAAGCTGGCGGTCCATTTCCTGGTCGGAGGCACACAGACCAATATGACGGTGATCGCGGCGGGGCTTCGGCCCCATCAGGGAGTGGTCTGCGCGCAGACCGGCCATATTAACTGTCATGAGACGGGAGCGGTGGAATCCACGGGACATAAGGTCCTTGCCCTGCCGCATACGGATGGAAAAATCAATGCCGCCCAGGTCGCCGCACTCTGTAAGGAGCATAGGAACGACGCCTCCTTTGAGCATACCGTTCAGCCGAAGATGGTTTATATCTCCAACCCCACGGAATACGGAACCCTGTATACCAGGAAGGAGCTGGAGGAGCTGAGCGCGGTGTGCCGCAGCTATGGGCTGTATCTGTTCCTGGACGGCGCGCGCCTGGGCTACGGGCTGGCTGCCGCGGATAATGAGCTGGATCTGCCGCTGATCGCTTCCTGCTGCGATGTGTTTTATATCGGCGGCACCAAGGTGGGCGCTTTGTTCGGAGAAGCGCTGGTCATATCCAATGAAGAGCTGAACCGGGATTTCCGGTATCTGATCAAGCAGAAGGGCGGCATGCTCGCCAAGGGACGCCTTCTTGGCGTGCAGTTTGAAGCTCTTTTCACGGACGGGCTTTACCTGGAGATCTCCCGCCATGCGGACCGCCTGGCCGATAAACTGAGGGAAGCGTTTGTCCGGGCCGGTTTTCCCATGCTGGTGGAAAGCCGGACCAATCAGATCTTTCCTGTCATGCCGGATGCCGTCCTGAAGGAGCTTTCCCGTGATTACGGCTTTACCTGGCAGGAACGTGTGGACGAAACGCACAGCGCCGTGCGCTTTTGCACCAGCTGGGCGACGAAGGAAGAAAATGTGGACAGGCTGATCGCCGACCTTACCAGGCTGGCGCAGGCCGTCTGAAAAAGAGGAAGAGGGAGGCTGCCGTCTCCCTCTTTTTCCGGTTACGGCCGTTATCGCATGCCGGAATTTCCGGGCGGAGCTTTTCTCTTCGCGGAAACGGCCCGCTGTATGGAATAATCACATAACATTTTCAAATTATCATATAAACGACTAAAAAACATAACATATCGAAGCGGTTTTTGAGAAAAAAACAAACCAAACGTTGCTGATACGTCATTTCTGTCACCTGTATGATATTTAAGTACTGTTGGGAAATATCGGGAACATACGGGAGAGGGAATGACGATGGAGGAACTTCTTGTCCGGATCGGAGAGAGGCTGTATAAGAAAAGAAAGGAACTGGGCCTGACGCAGGAAAAAATGGCTGAACAGCTGGAAATGTCTGCCTCCTATTACAGGGATGTCGAAAGAGGAAGGAAGCACATTTCCATAGAAAATATCCTTCTGGTCTACGAGCGGACCGGGATGGATCCGGATTATCTGCTGGCGGGAGAAGAGCTGAAGGATAAGGCTGTTATGGAAATCTTTAAAAACTGCCCGGAGGAAAAGCAGCCGGCGCTGGAACAGGTCCTGGCAGATCTGGCCGAGATACTCAGGCAGCCGGATCTGAAATAATGATACGAAAGAGGATACGGGCAGATGAAGGAAAACAGGGAATTCTTCGAGGAGCTCTATCGTTCGGAATATGACAATATCAAAAGATATGTCCGCCGTATGATCACAGACGGCAACGGAATAGAGGATATCGTACAGGAAACCTTTGTCGAGGCTTACCGGAAGATTTCTTTTCTCCGTACACATCCCAATGTTCCGGGCTGGCTGCGCGTCACAGCGAAAAACAAGATCATGAAGTGGGAGGAAAAGCAGAAGAAATACAGCCTGGATTTTGATTACATCCTCCAGAACGCGGAAGGGACAGGAAAAGGCCGCGCGCCGGACGATTTCAAAATGGTGGAGGCCTACTGCACGGTGAGGAAAATCCTCTCGGATGAAGAGCTGGACATTCTGCGCTGTTATTACGAGTACGGCTATACATCCCAGGAAATGGCGTCCCGCCTCGGAATTACGGAAACCTGCTTCAAAGTCAGGATCCTGAGAATGAAACAGAGGATCAAAAGCAGCCTTCAGCTTCCGCTGTTTTTGTGCGCCGGAGAACTGATCCTGGAAATCTTAAAGACGATGGGATAGGTATGGGCCCACGGAAGCACGGTGGGCAAAATAAGCAAAGGATAGAAGGGGGAGCCGGAATCCCGCCTGCAGACAGAAAGAGGATCCCAATGGTTTCCCGGCATGCATCCGCCTGGTATAAAACGCTGCGGAATGAGAGGTAAACATGGCAGATAATAAGGAAGCCCGTGACGAAAAACTCATAGAGGAGCTGTACGAAAGGCTCTGGTGGTATACCCATGAGGCCAGTGATGAGGAGTTTGACGAAAAGGAAGTGGACGCGATCACCCGCCTGCTCGACGTGCTTGAGCCGGTTCATGACGATCAGGCTTTCGCTTCAGGGGCCGACGCCGCCCTGAAGCGCTTCTGGGAACGGTACGGGGAAGAAGAAGAGGATGCCGGCCTGGCGGAAGCCGCCGGGGCATCAGACGCTGCTTCCCCGGATCTGCCTGGCAAAGATACCGTACCGCCCTGCCCCTCCCCGAACAGGTCCGGCTGGAAAAAACGCTTCCTCCGCCTTGGCATCGGCCTCGCCGCCTGCGCGGTACTTCTGGTTTCCGTGAATATCGGATGCTACGCCCTGAAGAAGAAATCCTTCTTCGAAATCGTCCGTGAAGAAGTGGGAAGGACGGAGATTACTGTGACGGGGAATGTGGAGGACAAAAATGATAATATTGAATGTTCGTCTTGGGAAGAGGTTGAGAAAATTGTTGGAGAAAAATTGCTAAAACCCACATACCTTCCTACGGGATATGCTGTTAAGTCAATTATAATACAAAGTTTGCGGCCGGTAGGAATTATAGTGGGACGCTATGAAGATAACGAGGGACATTATTTGAGAGTAGAGATTGATATATACGATGAATCTTATACCAAAAGTGCTTTTTATTATGATAAAGATTGGGAGTTATTGGAAGAAGATGGAGATTTAGGGATACTTTAC
>DWUW01000153.1 GCA_019120525.1 Candidatus Eisenbergiella stercorigallinarum
CAGATGGGAGGAAACTATGGGCTTCGGGAAAGAAAAAGGATGCGGAAAATGGATGAGTCCGTATATCGGGACGCTCCTGGCGGTGATCGTCTTTGGCTGTTTTTTCGGCGTTTACAGTATCCTGGCGGAAGCCAGGGACGCGGCCGCGGAAGAAAACCTGAGCCTGAAGGAAGAAACCGGCGGCTGCGCGGACGCCGTGAGCCTGGAGGAAGAGATTGCCGGCTGTGTGGACGCCATGAGCCTGGAGGAAAAGGTGGCGGGGCTGTTCATCATCACACCGGAGCAGCTCACCGGCGTGGAAACAGCGATCCGGGCAGGGGACGTTACCAGACAAGCCCTGGAACATTATCCGGTGGGAGGGCTGGTGTATTTCGCAAAAAATATCCGCTCCCCTTCCCAATTGAAGGAAATGCTTTCCAATACGGCTTCTTACAGCAGATATCCGCTCTTTTTGGGCGTGGATGAGGAGGGCGGGACTGTTGCCCGGGTGGCAGACAGGCTGGACCTGGAGAATGTGGGGAGTATGGCGGATATCGGGATGACAAAAGATGCTTCGAAAGCATATGAGGCTGGCGCGCGGATCGGGACTTACCTTAGGGAATACGGGTTCAATCTGGATTTCGCGCCGGTGGCGGATGTGCTGACGGATCCGGATAATACGGTGATCGGAAACCGTTCCTTTGGAAGCGACCCGGACGTTGTTTCAAAGATGGTCGCCGCGGCAGTGAAGGGATTGCGGGAAAACGGAGTGAGCGCATGCGTCAAGCATTTTCCGGGACATGGAAATACCTCGGGGGACTCCCATGACGGACAGGTGGAAACAGACAGGAGTTTCGGCCAGATGCGGGAAGCGGAATTCCTTCCTTTTTTGGCAGGGATCGAAGCCGGCGCGGATATGGTGATGGCAGGGCATATTTCAGCCCCCGGCCTGACCGGCGGGGACATGCTTCCCGCGTCTGTGAATGAAGAAATCATTACGGGGATCCTGCGGGAGGAACTCGGCTATCAGGGGATCGTGATCACAGACGCCATGAATATGTCGGCTATTACCCGATATTATACGGCGGATGAGGCGGCGGTCATGGCACTGAAGGCCGGCGTGGATATGATCCTGATGCCGGAGGATTTTGTCAGGGCATACGAGGGAGTGCTTGAGGCTGTCCGCAGCGGGACGATCGATGAGGCGAGGATCGAGGATTCCCTGAAGCGGATTTATCGGGTAAAGTATGCCCAGACAGCGGCATGGACGGAGGACATGGGGAGAATCGGATGAATCGCGGAAAAAACTGTTGACAATCCTGTAAAGTTCATGTATAGTAATACTTGCCCGTCGGGAAGACGGCGGGCAGCATACAGATGCGATAGTGGCGTAGTTGGTAACGCGCGACCTTGCCAAGGTCGAGACCGCGGGTTCGAGCCCCGTCTATCGCTCTCACTTTTAAGGAAGAAGTCCAGTAAATACGGGGCTTCTTCTTTTTTTCTCCGGCCGGGAACTGATTACAGGGAATACAGCGGGAATACAGGCGGCTTCCGGGCCAATTCTTAATTCTTTCTGAAGCGTGCTCTCTTTTGACATGTTTGTGATATACTGAAATCTGTATGAAAGCGACTGCAGACAGGAGACTGAAGGGAATCCATTCCCTAAAAGGAGCAGGAACAGATGAGACAGAGGACGGAAAAAACGGATTATAACAATAATATGGAAAAGACGGATAACGAGATGGAACAGATCCAAAAGGGGCTGGAACACTTTCTGGAGAGTGAAGTAGACGGCATGGAGCTCCGGGAAGGACCGGAGGAAGAAGTGGAGCCGGAGGAAGAAGAAATAGAGCCCGGGGAGGAAAGAGAAGGGGAGATGAAAAAGGAAAAAAGGGATCGGGAAGAACAGGAGGACAGAAGGAAGAGGGGCGGAGGGAGAACGAAACGTTCTGGCCTGAAAAAATTCCTTGTATTTCTTGCCGTTGTGATTGCGTTGTTTTTCGCGGGACTGTATATTGCCGTTGGAGCCGTATATGACAGGATGAACAGCGTACAGGAGGGAAGTATGAAGGGGCCGCTGAAGAAGGATGGAGTGACAAGCATGCTCCTGATCGGGAGCGATTCCAGGACTGCCGGGACGGAAGGAAGGTCGGACGCGATGATCTTAATCACCATCAGCGACCGGACGAAGACCGTACATATGACTTCCCTTCTGCGGGATATGTATGTGGATATTCCGGGACATGACGGGAACCGGCTGAATGCGGCATATGCTTATGGCGGTCCGGAACTTCTGATGGAAACGGTCAACCAGAATTTCGGCACGGAGGTTTATCATTATGCTGTGGTGAATTTTGAGGCCTTTGCCGGGCTGGTGGACGCGGTGGGCGGCGTGGAGCTGGAGCTGACGGCCGAAGAGGTACAGTGGGTGAACGCCTATCTGAACGAGTATAATGAGCTGCGGGGGATGCCGATGGAGACGGACTATCTGGATACTTCCCTTTCCGGGAATATCCACCTGAACGGGGCGCAGGCTCTGGCATACTGCAGAAACCGGTATATCGGGACGGATTTCGCCAGGACGCAGCGGCAGAGAAATGTGCTTTCTGCCGTGATGAAAAAGCTTCCCTCTGCTCTGCTGACCAATCCGGGAGGGCTGGTAAACGGCCTGTTCCCGAATCTGACTACCAACCTGACGCGGGGAGAATGCATGCGGCTTATGCTGATGGCAGGAAAGCTTCTTTCTTATGATCTTGTGCAGGACAGTCTGCCCCTGGACGGCACTTATTCCAATGCGACGATCCGGGAAATGGCTGTGCTTCAGGTGGATTTTGAGCAAAACCGGGCGTATATCAGGAAAGAGATCTATGGGGAAGAATAGGAATCGGATAGGGGAAGCTCCGCTCCCTGTCCGATCGTGGCTGCCTGCGCGGAACCGCGACAAATAAATTTGCCGCTGTCGTCATACCATGTTATACTGGATGTGGACAGCGGTATTTTTTTCGGAAGGGGCGGACGAAGGCTGCGGACCTTTGTTCCGGAATGGAGCGCCGCCTGCGGCGGCGGAAGGAGGGAAAATGAAGCTTGTTTTTGTCGGAGCGGACCATGAGGTGACGGGAAGCTGCCATTATCTGGAAGCGGCAGGGGTGCATATGTTGGTGGATAAGGGCATGGAGCAGGGGGTGAATCCCTTTGAGAGCGCTCCGCTTCCGGTGCCGGAGGCGCAGATCGACTATGTTTTTCTGACGCATGCCCATGTGGATCATTCGGGCATGCTGCCTCAGCTGTACGCGAGGGGGTTCCGGGGGCAGATCTTTGCGACGCGGGCGACGGCGCAGCTGTGTGATATCATGCTCCGTGACTGTGCGCATATCCAGCAGCAGGAGGCGGAGTGGAAGAGCAGGAAAGCGAAGCGGCACGCAGGAGCGGAGGAATATGAGCCTCCCTATACGATGGAGGACGCGGAAGGAGCCATTTCCCTGCTGGTCCCCTGCGATTATCGGAAGGAGATCCGGGTCTGCGAAGGGGTGAAGATCCGGTTTACGGATATCGGGCATTTGCTCGGTTCCTCCAGCATCGAGGTATGGCTGAAGGAGAACGGCATCGAAAGGAAGCTGTGCTTCTCCGGAGATGTGGGAAACCGGAGCCAGCCGCTGATCCGCGATCCGCAGAAGACGGCGCGGGCGGATTATGTGATCGTGGAGTCCACCTATGGGGACCGGCTGCATGAGACGGAGCGTCCGGATTATGTGAAGGATTTTGCCGGGCTGATCCAGGAGACGCTTGACCGGGGCGGAAATGTGGTGATCCCCTCCTTTGCCGTGGGAAGGACCCAGGAGGTCCTGTACATCCTGAGAAAGATTAAGGAAGATGGCCTGGTGACCGGGCACGGGATCTTCCCGGTGTATGTGGACAGCCCGCTGGCTGTGGAGGCTACGGAAATCTTTGAACGAAACGTTTACGAATGTTTTGATAAAGAAGCGCTGGCTCTGGTAAATCAGGGGATCAACCCCCTTTCCTTCCCGGGGCTGAGGCTTTCCATCACCAGCGACGAGTCGAAGGCCATCAATTTTGACGAGACGCCGAAGGTGATCGTATCCGCGTCCGGCATGTGTGAGGCAGGCCGGATCCGCCATCACCTGAAGCACAATCTCTGGCGCCCGGAATGTACCGTGCTGTTTGTGGGCTATCAGTCTGTGGGCACGCTCGGACGCAAGATCCTGGAGGGCGCGCAGGAGGTGAAGCTGTTCGGGGAGACGGTGGATGTGAGAGCCTCCATCGTGGCCTTTAAGGGAATGAGCGGCCATGCGGATAAGAACGGTCTGATCGACTGGCTTTCCGGCTTTGAGGAGAAGCCGCGCCGGGTATTCGTGGTGCACGGGGAGGATTCGGTCTGCACGTCGTTTGCCAAGGAGCTGGAAAAGGAGCACGGCTACCGGGCGTACGCGCCCTACAGCGGCACCCGGTTCGATCTGATCAATAATGCCTTCGAATACGAGGCGGAGCCGGTATGGAAGGAAAAGGCCGTGAAGGCTCCTGCGGTGAAGAACAGCGTTTACGCAAGGCTCCTGGCGGCCGGCGAGCGTCTCATGGCGGTGATCCGGGACGTGAAAGGAATGGCGAACAAGGATCTGGCCCGGTTCGCGGATCAGATCAACGCGCTCTGTGACAAATGGCAAATGTGAAAAGAGGATAACAATGAGTCTGGCAGACATTACTTTTATCAATATGTGTAAGGACATCCTGGAAAACGGGACGAGTACGGAGGGGGAGAAGGTCCGGCCGAAGTGGCCGGACGGGACGCCGGCCTATACGGTCAAGAAGTTCGGCGTGGTGAACCGCTATGATCTTTCTAAGGAATTTCCGATCCTGACGCTCAGGCGGACGGCGCTAAAGAGCGCGACGGACGAGATCCTCTGGATCTGGCAGCAGAAGTCCAACAACATCCATGACCTGCACAGCCATATCTGGGATGAGTGGGCGGATCCGGACGGCTCCATCGGAAAGGCCTATGGCTATCAGCTTGGGGTGAAGCATCAGTATAAGGAAGGGATGATGGATCAGGTGGACCGGGTGCTTTACGATCTGAA